>DASVJK010000108.1:0-25140 GCA_036385955.1 Chthoniobacterales bacterium
TGCGGAAAGGATTGTGACCGACGCGGGCCCATTGCGGTTGAGCGACCACGCGTTACGGCCCGATCCGGTTGCATCCTGGCCGAAGGCAATAATGCCGTTGAGCGACGACAATTTTGGATCCTGGGTCTCAATCGGCACGCGAAAAGTGATTTTCCCGGCGGGGCCACGCTCTATTTCCGGATGCCCCACCACCAGGTTCCCGTCCGGCAAAGGGAAAAATTCGGCGACCGGATAGCTCGCCAACGCCGCGCTTTCGATGGAGAGCTGCAACTCCGAACCTCTGCGCGTCCAACTGGCGCGGGCAACTGTGCTCTCGGGCCAATTCTGCGGAAGCGAGCGCCGATACCGCAAAAAAATCTCCTCGTTCGCCGGCGCATTCTTATTGGCAACCGGCAGCTCCACCTGAAGTTTCGCGCTTCCCGGAATGCAAAGTCTTTCGCAAACGAGCCAGCTAGCTTCAGCGGATAACTTGACGGAGGAATCAGCGACCGAGGCCGGAGGCGTGATCTCCTGCATGAGCAGCACTTCTTTTTCGTAGCCATAGGTCTGGATGTCGCCCGGATCCATCAGCTTGAGGGGAATGGGCCATTGGATCTCACCGGCCTTCCAGCCCGGCGGCAACGTCCATTTGATCTCGCTCGGCAGCCCGGCGTCGCCGGAAAATTTCCAATAGGTATGCCAGTGCGGCGCCATGTGCAGAAGAAGACCGACTGTGAATGCTTTGCCCGGAGCGATCACATCCGTGTCCGCAATCAACTGCGCCTTCACCAGCTCGCGACCTTCGTAGGTCTGCCCCGATATTGGTTTCGCAACGGCAACAGCCAGGAGGAGAAATGCCCCCGCAAAATAACGCCGCGCAATCATTCCGCTACCTACCATCAGCGCACCCGCACAGCAACGTGCCCTTGGCTCGCAGTGTGCTCTGATTTAGCACATGCGAACCGCTGTCGTAATACTTATCGCGGCCCTCCTGGGTTGCGCTTTCCTCGTGCAAAAGCATCACGAACACCAAACCGAAACCGCGCTAGCCACCGCAAAGCAGGCTGCGACGCCACGCCCGGTCAGCGAACATAATTGGGCGAAGCATGCGCTTGATACCACCGCGAAGGTGACTCGCCAGGTCGCGAAACAACGACAAGAAGACGGAGTTCGAAAGTAAGGGGACGCGTTCCGGCGCCCGCTTAGCCTGGCGCTGACCCTGTCAGGTCAGTTTATTTTCCCAACTGGGACAGTCTCTGCCGAATGGCTGATTTGAAATCGGCCGTTGAGAGCGCCGGCCCAGCCAGGGCGGCTCGCTCATCTGTGCCGAGTTTGTCTACCTTCGCAAGTGCAACACCACTGTCCTTTGTCACAATTTCGCGGCCCTTCGCATCTGTTTGAACATGAAACCGCCCATGCATGATCCCGACCAATGGCACGAACTGGTTGCCATTGTGCTCCACGAAAAGAATGTCGCGATCGCCGACTTTGAATTTCGGGGCATCGGCTACTTCAGCCGTTTCGCCATCCACAGTTCCTCCAAGCATTCGGATTGTATAACTCCCGCCCGGAGCGCCCTTGATCGCATCGTCGATCTTGAACGTCACATAGGTCACGATGACGCGCTCGGCGCCCTGACCGGTCCACTGCGAACGGGTGTCGGTGACTGTGCCCTCGAAGATTAGCTCAGCGTCGGTAACGAGCTGGTCGAAGGTGGGCGGAATAACGGTAGTGGCACGGACGCTCGCGACGGCAAGTCCAACACACAACATCAGAAAAAGAGAACGAAGCGGTTTCATAAGGGATAGCTCAGGCGATTCATTCATCGAGATCACGGATCGAGGTCGTAAACTTCGACCAATCCAACCCCCGATGTATTGTTCACGCCACGGACAATCGCGGTGTAATTTCCAGGCCCGCAGATTGCGATGATGGCCGATTCCATTGTGTTCGGCGGCGGCACCGTAGTCGCGACAATCTCGGCATACTGAGGGCTGTTGATCCAGTTGTCGTTCAATGCCATCAGAACGCCGGAGCCATCTCGTAATTCAAGAATCGGATCGGCCAATGCACCCGCGATCGGGTTCGGGCCCGTCGCCAGCGAGGGACCCAGAGCGCGCACGATAACCCTCTTAACGTTGCCACCCTGCACGATCAAACCGCCGATCATAACGTCGTCCGATAAGCCCACTCGCCCGCGGGTGGAAATATTCACCAGCCGCGTTGCGTTGGCGTCTAATTCATACGCTTCCACCAGACCGACGCCCTGTCCGTTGCCGTATCCGCTTACGACAGCCGTGTAATTCCCGGGCGAAAGTGTCGCGATGATCGCGGATTCGCGTGGATTGTTGGGCGCAAATCCGCTCGCAGTGATTTCGCCAGCTTGGGAACCTGATTGCCAATCGTCGTTGAATCCGATCACACCCCCCGAGTCGTGCAATTCGAGCACCGGGTCGGCCAGCACGTTCGCTACACCGCTGGCTGTGAGCGAAGGCCCGATGGCGCGGAGGATCACTTTTTTCGATTGTGTGCCGCTGATGATGAAACCGCCGATTAGAACGTCGTCACCGAGGCCGATCTTTATCCGTGTCGAAATGTTTGCGAGATGACTCGGAGTACCACCAGGGGTCGGCGTGGGCGTTCCTGCCGGTGGCGCGCCATAGATGAATTGGCCGCCGGCGATATCATCGTCGGAGAGAACCTCCTGATTGCTGATGATCGAATTCATCACCGCAATCACGTGTTGCCCGGCAGTATCGGGATGTGCAAGACCAAGCGCATGGCCAAGCTCATGCAGAAAAACGCGTCGAATATCCGCGATCGCCGGTCCGGGACCCGGGAATTGGAGCGGACCGCGATAGGAGTCAAAACTTTGGGCTCGATTAAAGAGCGTGTCCGCTTCGGCCATGGTCGATCCGGAGTATCTGTAATAGGTCACTGCGAGTGTGTTCCCGCCGAACGGCTGGCCGAAAACGTTATTCGCGAAAACGACGGAATTCAGGTGATCGCCGGATGCAGCAGGCACGCCTGAGTTCAGAACTTGAGTGACCTGCACGCGCTGGACGTTTGAATTCCACATGTTCGCCACCGGCGCGACTGCGTCGTTCCAGGATGTGTTCCCGTCCTGAAGCGTGCGGCCCGCGTTTCCCAGGCTCAATTGCAAAACAACAACGGTGCTGGCCGGCCAACTCTGGCCTTCGAGGACATAGCCACGCGACGTGGCCGAAAGACCGACAATCGCCGCGGTGATCGCCCAGATGGCGGACTTCATGGTGCGCCCTGCGTGACGCACGTTCCCACAAGAGGACAGCCGTTCATGACAGCAACGAAGGCAATGGCCGAAAAGGCTCATATAATCTCCATAAGCAGGAACCATACGCAGGTTGCCAATCCTCGGGAGTTTTTTCGCATCAATCCGTAAAAATTAATTGGCGTCGATTTGCGGCGGCAGCTGATGCGCCGAAAACACTACGGGACGAGAAAAATTTTGCCCGAGTATGGATCCTTCACCTTGCTGCCGGATGGATAGCCATTCACGTCGACATAGCCGCCACTTGGATCGAATGGACTGAACACATAGCCGGGTTTTCCCGGCACGACCTTGGCGGTAGGGTATTGCGTGGGCGGACTGGCAACGCTCCGCGGCGCCGGACTTGGCGACGGTTTCGGCTTCTCCGCGGTCGTATTCCGTGGGACTCGCGGAGTAGCGCTCGGACTTGGCTGGGTCTGGGCCGTGACTTGCCGATGTTGCGGGTCCCGATTGTTCGGCGCGACGTGCACCGTTCGGCCTGGAGTCACTGAATCGGAAGCGACCGTGGTCGTAGTGGTGGTCGTATCCGACGGCTGGTCAAGACGCTGGCGAACATAGTTGGCAGGCGCGTCAATCACACGGAATGAAGTCACCGCCACATCGTGCGCCGCCCGGCAGCCGGCAAGAAAGATGGCTCCCAGAAAAAGAATCCGTCGAGCGGTTTTCACTTGGCTACTCTTATCTGGCATCCCCGCGTCTGCCAGAGAATTTCTTCATCGATCTCAACGCTAACAAGGCCGCCGACCCATCCCAGAGAACGTTCTTGATTCGACTTACGATGAGAAAGCCGCGCTACTACTTTTCACATCCTTGATGAAATCATCGATATCCTCTTCCGTCACCGACCAGGAACACATCAACCGATAAACGTCGGGTTCGATAAATTTGTAAAAGTGCCAGCCGCGGCCATGCAGCTGTGCGACGAGCTGCTCAGGCATGCGCAGAAATACGGCGCTCGCCTCGCACGGAAACACCGGCTTCATGCCCACCGCGGCCGTCAACTTTTCCGCCAGCATCTTCGCGCGTTCGTTTGCTCGCCGAGCATTTTCGAGCCAGACACTGTTATTCAGCAATCCTGCCCACGGGGCCGCGAGAAAACGCATTTTCGAAGCAAGCTGTCCCGCTTGCTTCGCCCGGTAATCGAATTCGCGCGCCAGCTCCTTTTTGAAAAAAACGACCAGCTCGCCGGCAGCGGTCCCGTTTTTTGTCCCACCGAAGCAAAGTGATTCAACGCCGGCTTCCCACGTGATCGCCTTTGGCGCACAATCAAGCGCTGCAACTGCATTTGCAAAACGCGCGCCGTCCATGTGCACGAAGAGCGACCGCTGACGCGCGAACTCCGCAATCGTTTCGATCTCTTCGCCTCGATAAACCGTCCCGAGCTCCGTCGATTGCGTGATGCTGATCACGCGTGGTTTCGGCGAATGGACTCCCCGCTGCCGCAGGATCGCCGCTTCCACTTGAGCCAGGTCGAGCTTTCCATTGACGCCTGGAGTCGGAAGAAGCTTCGAGCCGCCGGAGAAAAATTCGGGAGCGCCGCATTCGTCCGTTTCGATGTGTGACTGCTCGTGGCAAATGACGCTGTGGAACGACCGGCAAAGTTGCGCGAGCGCCAGCGCATTTGCCGCCGTTCCGTTGAAGACCAGAAACACTTCGCAGTCGGTTTCGAAGATCTCGCGCACACGCTCGGAGACGCGCCGGGTCCATTTGTCATCACCATAGGAAGCGGCCTCGTCCGCGTTCGCTTCGGCGAGAGCAGCCCAGGACTCCGGGCAAATCGCCGCAGTGTTGTCGCTCTCGAATTCGTATCGGTCCATCGCAAGGGCCATCGCAAGTTTTTCTACGCGACTTCGCGCGGCGGAGCAAACCCGATCCCGCTTGCCGCGACTCGCTTCGAAATTCCAGATCATGAGCATGATCAATCCTGGATAAGAAACCCAACCGCGATCATGAGTAGGATCATGAGCAAGAGCAGGACGCAATCGGATCGCCTTTGCCGAATCTGAGAGGCGGCGTTAGTATCGCGCCATGAGTTCTCTGCAAGGCGAGATCGAGCAGCGCGGCGGGCGGATTTTCCAACTGGTTGACCGGAATCCAGAATCGATTTTCAGCAAGGCCGGCTTTTACCAGCGGATGATGGCGTTCTCGATGCGGGACGAGCATTTCAAGGTGCAAATGTTCCGCTTCGTCGACGTGCTCGCGTCGCTCCGGAGCTCGCACGACATCGTCCAGCATCTCGATGAATATTTCGCGGATATGCGCAACGGCCCCGTGCCGTTCCTGCAAACCGGTCTGCGCGCCGCGCGGATTCTTCCCTGGCTCACCGCCCCGATTCTGCGCTGGAACGTTTCTGGCATGGCGCGACAATTCATCGCCGGACGAAACCCGGACGACGTCATGAAAATGCTGCGCAAGCGGCGGAAGGAACGGATCGGATTCACCGTCGATCTGCTCGGAGAAGCGGTCGTCAGCGAACAGGAGGCGGATGAATATGCCGCGCGCTGCTTCCATCTGCTCGATGGACTGGCGGAACGAACCCGCGGCTGGACTGATCCGCTCGGCAAGAATACCGAGCTGTTCCCGGTCGTGAACGTTTCCGTGAAAATCTCCGCGCTCTATTCGCAGATGAATCCGGCTGACCCGGAGGACGCGATCGCTCACCTCGCACCGAGGTTGCGCCCGATCCTGCGCCGCGCGCGAGAAGTCGGGGCCTTCGTGAACTTCGACATGGAAAGTTACGCGCACAAAAATACCACGCTCGAACTTTTCCGAACGCTTTTCGCCGAACCGGAATTCCGAGACTGGCCGCACGCCGGCATCGTTATTCAAGCGTACCTGCGCGACGCCGAGCGCGATTTGCGCGATCTGCTCGATTGGGGCCGCGCGCGCGGAACACGTTTCACTGTTCGCCTCGTCAAGGGCGCCTATTGGGATTACGAAAAGATCAAAGCGACGCAAAACGGCTGGCGTTGTCCGGTCTTCCTGCAAAAGCCGGAAAGCGATGCGAACTTCGAGGCGTGCACGCGCGCGCTCTTCGAAAACGAATCGATCGTCACCGCCGTCTTCGGTTCGCATAACGTTCGCAGCATCGCGCACGCACAAGCTTTCGCGGAACAACTCGGGATCGATCGGAGCCGCTTCGAGTTTCAACTGCTCTTCGGAATGGCCGGTCCGATCAAGCGCGCACTCGTCGAGATGGGTTATCGCGTGCGCGAATATTGTCCCGTCGGCGAGTTGCTCCCCGGCATGTCGTATCTCGTCAGGCGCTTGTTGGAGAACACGTCGAACGAGGGATTCCTAAAGGCGAAATTCTCCGATAATGCTTCCGCCGCGCAGTTATTGCGCGATCCTTCCGAGATCTTGAAATCCGGCTTGTGGCCGGGGTCGGCGACGCCGGCTACAACGAGCTCGCCCAACCGCAATGGCGCCAAGCTCGACACTCCATCGGGCGACACCTACGAAAACGCGCCGCTCGTAAACTTCGTCCACCGCTCCAGTCAGGAACAAATGCGAACCGCACTCCGCGAAGTGCGTGGCCGTTTGGGCCAAAAATATCCGCTCGTGATTGACGGCCAGAAAATCTGGACCGGTAAACTGATTAATTCAATCAATCCCAGCTCGCCGAAACAAGTCGTCGGCGCGGTGACGGAAGCTGGAATCCCGGAGGCGGAAGCTGCGATCACTGCCGCGCGCAAAGCGTTCCACCATTGGGGCCGCGTCAGCATCGAGCATCGCGCGGGCTTGCTCGAGCGTGTGGCCGGAATTATGGACCGCCGGCGTTTCGAACTTTCAGCTCTCGAAGTTTATGAAGTGGGAAAACCATGGGCGGAAGCCGACGGCGATATCCGCGAGGCGATCGATTTCCTGCTCTTCTATGCTCAGCAAATGCGCTTGCGCGGTCTCCCGCGTCTCACGCAGCACGTGCCCGGCGAAGAAAGCTATCAGCATTACTGGCCGCGCGGCGTCACGCTCGTGATCGCCCCATGGAATTTTCCGATGGCGATTCTGACCGGTATGGTTTCCGCCGCGCTGGTCACGGGCAACACCGTCATCATGAAGCCGGCGGAGCAAGCGGCCGTTTGTGGCGCGATGGTGATGGAAATGTTTGAGGAAGCGGGTGTGCCACCCGGTGTCCTCAATTTCCTCCCCTGCAAGGGCCGGGTCATCGGCGCTCACCTCGTCGATCACAAAGATGTCGATATGATCGCGTTCACCGGTTCGCGCGAAGTAGGGCTGAGGATTTGGGAGAGCGCGGGCAAGACTCGTCCCGGCCAACGCGAACTGAAACGCGTCGTTTGCGAGATGGGCGGCAAAAATGCCGTCATCGTCGACTCGGACGCCGACCTCGACGAAGCGATCGTCGATTCGATTTATTCCGCCTTCGGATATCAGGGCCAGAAATGTTCCGCGCTCTCGCGCCTCATCGTCCTGGACGAGAACTACGATCGCGTCATCAAACGGCTGGTCGAAGCGGCCGCGAGCCTGCGCGTCGGCAATCCCGAAACACCGGGCATCACCGTCGGCCCCGTCATCGATGAAACCGCTTACAGGCGCATGCTGGAGACGATCGAAGCTGGGAAAAAGGAGGCGACTCTTGCGTATCAAGGAAAGGATTTCCCGGCCGAAGGTTACTTCGTCCCACCGACGATTTTCACCGACGTGAAACCCGAAATGCGTCTCTCTTGCGAAGAAATTTTCGGACCGGTCCTAAGCGTCATTCGGGTGCGCGACCTCGATGAAGCCATCCGGGTCGCGAACGATACTGACTACGCGCTGACTGCGGGATTTTTCTCCCGCAGTCCGGCCAACATCGAGCGCGTCAAAGCAGAATTGGTCGCGGGCAATGTCTATATCAATCGTTCCTGCACCGGCGCCGTCGTCGGCCGCCATCCCTTCGGCGGATTCAAGATGTCGGGCGGCGGAACGAAAGCCGGCGGCGGCGATTATCTGCTCCAATTCCTAGTCCCCCGCGTCGTCACCGAAAACATCATGCGCCACGGCTTCGCCCCGGATACAACCCCGGAGCATCGCGCGCCGTTTGGCTCTGACGACAAGTAGCGACGGCCGGAGCGTAACGCGCGCCCGCACACTCGATGCTCTACGTTGTCGCGACTCCGATTGGTAATCTGGACGACATCACGTTACGGGCGCTCGAGGCGCTGAAAGCGGCGGATGTAATTGCGGCGGAGGATACGCGCCATTCCGGAAATCTCCTGCGGCACTTCGAGATTCGAAAGCCGCTCATAAGTTATCACGAACATAATGAGGCGATGCGCGCGGAACAGCTCGCGGAGCGATTGGCTGCGGGAGAAAATGTCGCGCTGATCACCGACGCCGGCATGCCCGGACTTTCGGATCCGGGCGCGCGTCTCATCCGAAAATGCATCGAGCTGGATCTGCCGTACACGATCGTGCCCGGTGTTTCGGCGATCCTGACAGGGCTGGTCGGTTCGGGAATTTCGATGGATCAATTCTGTTTCCGCGGGTTTCTGCCAGTGAAGAGCGGCCAGCGCGAACGCGAGCTGCGCGCGGCGCTGGAACGTGAGGAAACATCTGTCTTCTTCGAATCGCCGTATCGAATCATGAAGACGCTGGCGGCTTGCGCCGTGATCATGCCGGATCGGCAACTTTGCGTCGCGCGCGAGCTGACGAAGAAGTTCGAAGAATTCCGGCGCGGAACGGCCGCCGAGTTGCTGGAGCATTACGAAGCACATCCGGCAAAGGGCGAGATCACTGTCGTGATTAGCGGCGCGGAGAGCAGGTAGGAGCGGTTCACCGAACCGCCCGCTAGATGACGCCGCGAATGCAAGCCGACGCGACGCCGGGCGATTGGGTCAATCGCCCTACCTAAAGAACGCCGGCGGAGTTATTGGCACATTACCACGCGCATTCAGCGAAGCGCGAGAAGCCAAACTCAGAAGACGAGTGAGGTTTCCCCTTGTCAAAAGCCGCCCGACGTGTGACTTTGCGCGACTTTTCCTACGGCCATGGCTTACGCAATTATCAAGACAGGCGGCAGACAACATCGCGTCGCCGAGGGCGACATCATTGATGTGGACTTCCTCGACGAGGAAGCTGGAAAAGAAGGCGTGTTTGCCGACGTGCTTTTTCATAGCGATGGCGAAAAGCTTACGCATGGGAGCCCGCTTATCGAAGGCGCCACCGTCACGGGCGAAATCGTCGAGCAGCGGAAGGACAAGAAAGTCATCGCGTTCAAGTATCGTCGCCGTAAAGGTTATCACCGAACCGTCGGCCATCGCCGAAAGCTGACGCGCATCAAAATCACCGGCATCAGCCTCGGCGCAAAGACTTCGAAGGCGAAGAAGGCAAAGGCAGAGGAAACGGCCGAATAGCTCGGTCTCTCAACCATCAACTCTCAACTCTCAACTTCCCGCAATGGCACATAAAAAGGGACAAGGCAGCGTCAAGAACGGGCGGGACAGCGTCAGCAAACGGCTGGGCGTGAAAAAATTTGGCAGTGAAGCAGTCGTCGCCGGTAATATCATCATCCGTCAGCGCGGAACGAAATTTTTGCCGGGCAAAAACGTCGGACTCGGCCGCGATTACACGATCTTCGCGCTGGTCGACGGGCAGGTTCGTTTCGATCGAGCGGGACGTCGAGTGAACGTGGAGCAAGTCGCCGCGAAATAGCGGCTTGCGGGTTGGGACGCCGGGAAATTCCGTTCGCGCGCTGAAATGCGTGCATTTGAGAGATTGTGCCCGGCGGCTTTTTTGCCCTATAACTGAAAGTTTCCATGAAATACCAGACCTACATTCTTTTCGGCGCGCCCGGGAGCGGCAAAGGCACACAAGGCCGAACCCTTGGCAGCATCCCGCGGTTTTTTCATTGCGCTTGCGGAGATGTCTTTCGCGCGATCGATACGCGCACGAAAGTCGGCCTCGCCTTTCTTGAATATTCCAGCAAGGGCCAGCTCGTGCCGGATGAGATCACGGTGGAACTTTGGAAGGCGCAAATCGATGCGGCGGTCAATGCGCACACTTTCAAGCCTGACATCGATATTCTCGTGCTCGACGGCATTCCGCGAAATGTCGGCCAGGCAAAAATCATGGATAAACTGATCGACGTGCTAAGAGTTTTCCACCTGTCCTGCCCGAATCGCGACGCCCTTTTCACACGGCTTAAGAAGCGGGCCTTGAAGGACAATCGTCTCGATGACGCGAACGACGAAGTGATCCAGCGCCGGCTGGACACCTACGAGACGGAATCGAAGCCAGTGCTCGGTTATTACGGGGAGGACCGGATCACTTGTATCGACGCGACGGAGCCGCCAGCCAAAGTGCTGCTCCACATTCTCGAAAGCGTGAACGACGGGGCGAATGGGTCGCATGAGCCAGCAGCAGTTTGAAAATTTCACTGCATCGAGCCTGTATTGCGAGAAGTGCAAAGCCGCGATGCCGGTGCGCGAACGGCTTCTCCTCATTCTGCCTGACAAGGAGATTTACGATTATCTTTGCACCAGCTGCGCTTCGTCGGTAGGCCAGCGCGAAGTGACCGCGGGCGAGAAATTGATGGCGCAACGGACGGTCGCGCGTCGTCCCCGCCGGCGCGCTCCCGCGCAACGGATCCAGCTCTAGCGCGCGATGCGCATCGTCTTCATCGGGACCGGCGAAATTGGCGTACCGGTTTTGCGTTCGTTGCTCCAATCGGAGGAACACGAGCTTGTGGGGGTCGTCACGCAGCCAGACAAACCGGCCGGTCGCGAGCAACGCATCGAAGCGCCACCGATCAAAGTGGCGCTGGCAGGCATCGCGCTGACGATCTTCCAACCGGCACGGATCAAACGAGAGGAGGCGGTCGCGGAGATTCGTGCGCTGACGCCCGATGTCATCGTGGTGATGGCTTATGGGCAAATCCTGCCGCGATCGGTGCTCGAAATTCCACGAGTGGCTTGTCTGAATTTGCACGCGTCGCTTCTGCCGCGGCACCGCGGCGCGGCGCCGATTCAGGCGGCGATTGTAGCCGGCGATCGCGAGTCGGGCATCACGGTCATGTACATGGATGAAAGGCTCGATACGGGCGACGTTCTGCTGCAATCGCGCCTTGAAATCGCGGCGGACGAAACGGGCGGATCTCTCCATGACCGGCTGGCGCAGATCGCGCCGGATGCATTACACGAAGCGCTCGCGCAACTTCAGCGAGGAAGCGCTCCCCGGATTCCGCAGGATTCGTCAGTTGCCACGTATGCTCCCAAGCTCGAGCGCGAGGATGGCCGCCTCGATTGGACAGAATCGGCGGCGCTGATTGAACGAAAGATCCGGGCATTCAATCCGTGGCCGGGCGCGTTTACGCTTTTGCGTGATGCGACAGGTCGCGATCGGAAGTTAAAAATCTTCAGAGCGAGCGTGATGGCAGCTGCGAAGACGCCGCCCGGTGAAATCCTTCGATCCGACGGTTCAATCGTGATCGCGGCAAACGATGGCGCGCTCTCGTTAGGCGAAGTGCAGCTCGAGGGAAAGCGTCGGATGAGCGCGGCCGAATTTCTACGGGGCCACGCCACGTCCCTACGCATTGCTTGAATGCGTGTCATCCCGATCCGCAAAGGCGGCTAGGAACCTCCCGATTCCCAATGGATCACGCTTTTGGCCGGGGAGGACGCACAATCTTCAGGTGCGAGGTCCCTCGGCGTCTGCGCGCCTTGGGATGACACGCGCGTAGGAAGCGATCACTTCCCTCGGCAACGCGTCTCGCATTTTGCTTCCCAACGCTTCGGTGTTCTGATGATCATTGCCGGCCATGCAGAGCGAATCTTCCGCGCCCGCCTACAAGCGCATCGTCCTCAAATTAAGCGGTGAAGCCCTCCGCGAACGCGGCGCGCGCGAAAACATTTCGCCGCAAATCGTGCGCGAGATCGCCCAACGCATCAAAGAGGTGAAAGATCTCGGTGTGCAGACTTCCGTAGTGATTGGCGGCGGAAATATCTGGCGTGGATTATCCGCGAGCCACCGCGGCATGGATCGCACGACCGCTGATTACATGGGCATGCTGGCGACTGTGATCAACGGCCTCGCGCTGCAAAGCGCACTCGTTCAGGCCGGCGTCGAAACGCGGGTGCAAACGGCGATCGAGATGAAAAACGTCGCCGAACCGTTCATCCTCGGACGCGCGATTCGCCATCTCGAGCTGGGCCGCGTCGTCATTTTCGTCGCGGGCACCGGCAATCCTTATTTCTCGACCGACACGACCGCGGCGCTCCGCGCGAGCGAAATTCGGGCCGACATTATCTTGAAAGCGACGAAGGTCGACGGCATTTACGATCGCGACCCGAATACGGACTCGAACGCCCGGCGTTTTGATCGTCTCACGTTTTCCGAAGCGCTTACGCAACGGCTCCAGGTGATGGACTCGACGGCGTTCAGCCTTTGCATGGACAACAGAATTCCGATCGTCGTTTTCGACATGAACAAGCCGAGCAATTTTACCGACATCGTGCTCGGGAAAAAGGTGGGAACGATGGTCTCCGAATGATGCGCGGCCAAGCGTGAAGGTGCGCCACGACGCGTGTCCGCAGCGATTTCGTGATTGCGATTCTTGCTTCAGCGGGTTTCTATTGCTCGCCACATCCATCCTTCCAAACCATGACCGCTGAAGAAATTTTGTTCGACGCTGAAGTGACGATGGAAAAAAGCGTCGATTACATGGTGCACGAATTTTCCAGTGTGCGAACTGGAAAAGCGTCGCCGGCGCTCGTCGAAAATGTGGACGTGGAAGCGTATGGATCGGCGATGAAACTGAAACAGCTTGCGCTCATCACCACTCCGGAACCGCGGCTTCTCGTCGTCCAGCCGTTTGATGCGGCGACCGTGAAAGACATCGAAAGGGCGCTCAAAGAATCGAAGATCGGGATTACGCCGCAGGTGGATGGGAAGATTATCCGGTTGCCCATTCCAGAGCTTTCCGAGGAGCGCCGGAAGGATCTCGTGAAATCATTGCGTCAGATGGCGGAGGAAGCGCGCGTCCGCGTTCGTGCGAACCGGCGCACCGCGGTGGACGAGGCGAGAAAGATGGAAAAAGCCGGCGAATTGACGGAAGACAGTTTGCGCGATCTGGAGAGCGACGTCCAAAAACTGACCGATAAATCTGTTAAGCAAATCGACGAACACCTCGAGCGCAAAGAGGCCGAGGTCATGAAGATCTGACGGTTGGAGGGACATGCTTCCGCGTGTCCCAGAACGTGCAGAGGCACGTCCCTCCGCCCTCACAGAGCGGGGCGGCTACAGTCGCACCAGGTCCAACAGAAACTGGCACCAGAGATAAACCATCCCGCGCCAGGAATATTTCACCTCACCATCGGGCGTCGATTTCAGCACACCTTTCTTGATGTTGTGCGCGATCTGGTCGCGCAAATCGTTCTCAACTTCGAGCTGGATGCGATCTTCATCCATTGGATCGATTACACTCGTCTCCACCTGGTTGAGGCGCAGGAACTCGCGGTGGCTTTGATAAAGTTGCCAGAACGATTGATCCGGCCGTTGGCGATTGATCTTAAACTGCGGGGTTAGTTTTAACCCGTAGGACAGCGGGTAGTTCCACGTTGTCCAAATGATCCCGCCGTTCGCGCGGGAGGAAATGCGAAGGTAGTAAAACGAAAGATCATTCTGCTCGTTCAGGCAAATCGTCGCCTGCGCCCGATCTTCTTCCTTGTAAAAGAGCCGGAAAAACTGGCGATAATCTTCCCAGTCCCATCCCGCATCATTGATGTGCGCGAATCCTTCGTTCTGGATCTCGCGCGTAATGTCTTCGAGCGTGGGAAAAACTTCCGCAGAGGGCGGACTCTTCGGCCGGAGCGCCTTCTCCCTCGGCAAACGCAGCGCACGAATGCGGGTAAGAATCTCCAGCCAGGGCAGAAAGAGCCAGCTCAGTGCCGCGATCAAACCGAGCCCCCAGCTGCCACTCACAAAATAAACCGCGAGAAACGTGGAAACGAGGATACCGATCGCCCCGGCCTTTTGCGCGAACGAAGTCTGGTAGCTCCGCAAGGCAACACTGAGAACAGCGACGCCCAGCGTGAAGAAGAGACCAAACAGCATTAAGGCTCGATTCCGTGCTCGCTCAGAAACTTTTTTAACTGATCGCTATCAAAGTTTGCCAGAACCTCATCACCGGCCACCAGCGTCGGCACATAGGTCTGGTCCGAAAGTTCTGTCATTTCCTCGTACGCGTCGCGGTCCCGGCCCACATCGATCTCGGTAAACTGGTAACCGCGCTCAGACAGATAATCCTTCGCGTCCATACACCACGAGCACATGGCGCGGCTGTAAAGTGTCAGTTCGGTTGCCACGAGGGGAATAAACAAGCCCATCCCGCCTCGTCAACTCGCTGCGGCACTTTCAACTGCGCTTCAGGAAGAATCCGTTGGTGTCCTTTTCTTCGTTGCACAACCTGCCCCGAAAGTTTTTCGGGTTTCTCTCTGTCACCGAATAAGCTTTACGCGCCTCGGTTTCTCTAAGATAATTCCAAGTGCGCTAAGTTCGTTAGGCGGTTCAGCAAAGCACCTCGCCCTCTTCCCGCCGGTTCAACCGAGAATGAGGAATCATTCGCACCACTCATGTGCTTGCTGAAAAAGTGCGGAAACTCTTCGCCATGACGGTGATGCAACCCGACCGGTGTGGCCTGGTTGTTGTTTGTGCTCCGGATCTATGAAAAGGCCATGCATCCAATCGGCATCGGTGATACGAAACCAGCTGACAGCAGCAATGGATCGGCGACTGGGAAACATTGCAGATACGGGCTATGCAGCTTGGACTAAGCAACGTCGAGCAAGGATCATGAAAGGAAAACAACTCGTCCGAACACTCGCCACGGGATTATTTCTTGCACTCGCTGTATCCCCTTTCAAGGCGAGCACCTTGCAGGCTTCGTGAAGCAGATTGTCAGCTTAAACATGCCGTGCTTGGGCCCTTGCAGACCGGTTCGACTTGCCCGTCCGCGATTCGGCGGTTGGCTTGCGCGGTTGCTCGTCGCAAGTGCTGCATTCGGCTGGCTCGCGTCCTCGGACGCTGCCGTGATCACGGTGACGAACACCGCGGATAACGGCGCAGGTTCGTTCCGGCAGACGATCGCCGACGCGCAGGAAAATGACACGATCAACTTCGCCCCGGACGTGCGCGGAACCATCGCTCTGATGAACGGTGAGCTGTTGATTTCGAAAGCGCTTACGATTCAGGGGCCGGGCGCAAACCTGCTCACCATCGATGCCAGAAACGCGTCGCGCGTGCTTCGCATTGATGCCCACGGGAGAGCAGTCTCGATCTTCGGGCTCACATTCACCCGCGGGCAACCAGCCGAGTTTTCTCCCGAGGGCGGTGGAATCCGGAACGACTCAAACCTGACACTGACGGCGTGCACGGTGAGCACCTGCGGCGGTTCGGCCGACTTCGGCGCTAACGCGGTAGGCGGAGGGATCTACAATGCGACGGGGAGTTCGATTCAGCTCGTTCGCTGCACACTGAATGGCAATGGTGTCGCCGGGGGGGGGAGTTTCCATCTCGGACAGCCTGGATCTGGCTACGGGGGTGCCTTGGAGAACGAGGGCATGGCGTCGTTGCAGAACTGCACGATCACCGGAAACACGGCTGTGGGTGGCCCCATGGTATGCGGCATATTCGGCTGTATGGCCGGCAGTGGAAGAGGAGCGGGGATCTACAATGCTGGCGATCTGGTGATCGCAGCCTGCACCATCTCATCGAATTCCGCGACGGCCGACCTCGGCACCGCTTCCGGCGGCGGCATTTGGAGCGTCGGGAACTCGGAGATCACCAACAGCATCGTGGCCGAGAATACCGGCGGCGCTGCGCCAGACGCAGCAGGCTCATTTGAATCCGACGGCTTTAATCTCATCGGCAGGCGCGACGGCAGCGCTGGCTTCACGGCAATTGGCGATCAGACCGGAACCATCGAGGCCCCGCTCGATCCGAAGCTTGGTCCGCTGCAGGACAACGGGGGACCGACCTGGACCAGAGCCCTGCTGCCCGGAAGCCCGGCGATCGACGCGGGAATAAGCGCCAATCTCTCGACCGATCAGCGAGGCGGAGTGAGAACGCACGACTATGTCGGCATTCCCAATCCACCCGGAGGCGATGGAACTGACATTGGGTCCTTCGAGGTAGGTGGTCTCGAGGTTAGACTCGGTAACATTTCAACAAGACTCCGCGTCGGAACAAGTGACAACGCAATGATTGGCGGATTCATCATTACTGGAACACAGCCGAAGACCGTGATCGTTCGTGGGATTGGGCCCTCGCTGCCGGTGCCCGGAGCGCTCGCCGATCCGGTCATCGAAGTTCACGGTTCCTCCGGCGAGCTCCTCGCTACCAATGACAATTGGAGGGACGATCCGAACCGGCAACACGTGATCGACAGCGGGCTAGCACCGACCAACGATTTGGAGTCGGCGCTTTGGGGAATAATCAATCCCGGGGCTTATACGGTCGTCGTCCGGGGCAATAACAACGCTACGGGCGTAGGCTTGTTCGAGGTGTACGATCTGGATGGAACGGTCGATTCCAAGCTAGGCAACATCTCGACACGCGGTTTCGTCGACACCGGCGATAACGTAATGATTGGCGGCACGATCATCATAGGAAGCGCTCCGACGACGATGCTTCTTCGTGCGATTGGTCCCAGCCTGACGAATTTCGGTGTACCCAATGCGTTGCAAGATCCAACACTCGAACTCCATGACGGTAACGGCGCGCTCATCGCCGCCAATGACAATTGGCGGAGCGATCAGGAAGCGGAAATCATCGCTACGACAATCCCCCCATCGAACGACCTGGAGTCAGCGATTGTGCGAGATCTCGTGCCTGGCAGCTACACCGCAATTGTGCGCGGAAAGAACAATACAACCGGTGTGGCCTTGGTCGAGGTTTATGGGTTGCAATAGAGCCCGAGCCCAAAGAACGATGCGCGTTAAGAAAGAGCCGGATGCGGACTTTGGGATGGAAGCGAAGAGGAAACTCAGAAGGCTTTCGTGAGCAGGCTGTCCAACGACAGCATTCGGCGCGTTAGCGCGAGCGCCCCTCACGACCCTCGCTCCCAAGTTGCACTTGGGAGCGACAGTGCCGGCCCGAAGCTAATCTTCGCTGGCAAGCGTGTCCCCAAGTTTAACTTGGGAACGAGTAGCCGGGGCGGTTTAGAAGCCGCCTCTCCTTGTGGCGCGAGCTTCCCAGCTTGCGAACCTCACCAACACTCATGAAGGATGCCGGCCGGCTTGATCTCCCACTGAGGCTGGCGCTGATGGCAATACCGGCCTTCATAGTTTTTCGGATTTTTCTCTGTCACCGGATAAGCTTTACACGCCTTGCGCCCTCTGGCGTTGGCGGAAGTTTATGCGCTGCAGTAAGACGCTTGCGCGTCGTTGGGGTGCTTCTGACTGCTAATAAGACTTTCCCCAGAGAACCCGGGCACGGCTCGGCCCGCCACTGAAGATGCAGACACCCGGCTCAGCAGGACTCGCCGGGTCATCGAAAGGAATGCAGCGGATCGTGACCTTCAGATCGTTCTTGATTTGCTCTTCGACTTCGCGCGAGCCATTCCAGTGTGTGAGGGCGAAGCCACCGTGGATTTCCGGCTTGGAGGAATTCTTTGGCGTGAAAAAGTCGTAGAACTCTTCCTTCGAGTCGATCACGTGCGTGTGGGCGTCGCGAAATTGTTTCGCGCGCTCGAAAAGATTTAGCTGAATAGAATCCAGCAGTTCGATCGCACGCCTAACGAGTTCCGGGAGCGGAAGAAACTCCTTGGTTTTCACAGGTTGATCCCGCCGGCTCACCGCAACGGTGCCTGAATCCAGATCGCGTGGACCGAGCTCGATGCGAAGGGGAACGCCTTTCTTTATCCATTCCCAATTTTTTAAACCTCCACCGAGATCACGCTGATCGACTTCCACTTCGAGCGGCGAGCCGAAATACATCAGCGCGCGAAGTTCGGCTCCGAGTTTTTCCGCTGCTTCCAGCACACGAGCACGCGTTTCCTCCTTCGACGTAATCGGCAATATGACGACATGTATCGGCGCGATCCGCGGAGGGAGCACGAGCCCATCATCGTCGGCATGCGCCATGATGACGGTGCCGATGAGCCGGGTGCTCATGCCCCAGCTCGTTGTCCAGCCGAACTCCTGCGTCCCCGCCCGTGATTGGAACTGGATCCCGCTCGTGCGAGAAAAGTTCTGGCCGAGAAAATGGGAAGTGCCGGCCTGGATCGCCTTCCGGTCCTGAACCATCGCTTCGATGCAGAGCGTTTGCACCGCGCCCGGAAAGCGTTCGCTCTCGGATTTCTCGCCGCTGAAAACCGGAATCGCGAGATGATCGCGCACGAAGGTTTCATACACGTCCAGCATCTGCTTCGTCTCCGCGCGCGCTTCGGCTTCGGTTTCGTGGACGGTGTGGCCCTCCTGCCAGAGGAACTCGGTGGTGCGCAAAAAAACGCGCGGCCGCATTTCCCAGCGCACGATATTCGCCCATTGATTAATGAGAATCGGCAGGTCGCGATAGCTTTGCACCCATTTTGCGTAGCTCGCGCCGATGATGGTTTCGGATGTTGGCCTAACGACAAGTGGCTCAGTCAGCGGACTGGCCGGCACCATTTTTCCCTCGGCGTTTACTTCCAGCCGGGTGTGCGTAACGATCGCGCATTCCTTCGCGAAACCTTCCACGTGGGACGCTTCGCGTTCGAAATAACTAAGCGGAATAAAAAGCGGGAAATAGGCGTTCCGGTGTCCGGTCGCCTTGAACATCGCATCGAGCTGGCGCTGTATGTTTTCCCAGACACCGTAGCCCCACGGACGAATCACCATGCAACCCCGGACGTCCGACGGCTCTGCCATCTCGGATGCGCGAACGACTTGCTGATACCATTCGGGAAAATCCTCATCACGCCGCGGCGTGATGGCGGATTTGGAGGCGGCAGTTTGATTGGCCATGCGAGAAAGCGGGAAAATTACGCTTGGCGAATTGAAATGACCAGCGACCATTTCTCCATTCGCCGCCGCAACTTTTGGGCGCTGCCGGGTTATATTATCAAAATATGAAAGCGAAATTAACCTTCCTCCTCGTTCCGACCTTGGCCGCCGCGCTCCAATTCGCGCCGACCGTCCTGGCGCAGCCGCCCGTGGACAAGTCGCCGCGACAATTTCAAATGGAGGGTCGCGCCCGCTGGTTCAGCCTGAATGAAGAAGAGCGATCGAAGCTGAAAGCGGCCCATCAGAAAGCGATGGCCGATCCCGCGGTGCGGGCGGCGCGTGACAGGCTCAGACAAGCTCGGCGGGAATTCCGCGAAGTTATGCGCCCCGCTCTTTTGAAAGCGGATCCCTCCGTCCAGCCGATCCTGGAAAAATTGCGCGCGGAGCGGCAAGGCAGAGATTAAGGAGCGAGTAGTCGAGAGATGTCATCCCGAGCCGCGCAGCCTCCTGCGCGCCAAAGCGCTTCGGCGGCGGAGTGACGGCGAAGGGACCTCGCAAAAACAGCTCGGCTTTCGCGTCACCAGAAAACGGAAATTGCAGTTGCGGGGTCCATCAGTGTCTATGCCCTTCGGATGACAGCATGGGGAATCTGCGCCACAAAAAGTGCGGGCGCATCCCAATCAGAAATTCCGCGCGACGAGCGTCTCCGCGGACGACTGCCCGCGTTCGGCGTAGCCGCCGGCGAAGTCCATGCTGCAAACTGTCCCGAATCTTGCGTGCCGGCCGAATGCGGCCCCGACAAAGTTGAAGTTCGGATTAAAAATATTCTTGCGGTGCTTCCGAGCCGGCAAACCGTCGTCGATGATGAGCGCAAGCACCACAGCGCGCGCGGTTGACTTGCCGTAGGAAATGTTTTCACCCCAACCGCCGCTGCATGTTCCATAGCGGCTGATGCGCACAACAGCATTGCTCGCATCCCGTCCTGCATGCCCGAATCCTCCGGACGCTTGATCAGCGCAATGGTCCGCGGCCGCGCGGCACATTCCGGGCGAGAGCGCCAGCGGCGCTTGCGGTTGAGCGCTTCGCAAAAAGCGAATCGCCTCATCCAGGGCCCCCGTGCCTTCCTTTGTCCGGATTCTCGTATGTCCGGGCAGAGTCATCACGTTACCGCTCATCCTGCCGCGTAATTCTTCGACGAAGGTTGCGTAGAGTGCTGGGTTTTGTCGCACGAGATTCAGCTCACGAATCACAGCGCGCGATGAGGTGCTGCCTGCATCTGCAGATTTTTCTTCACTGGCCATAGCCGGATGAATGACAAAGGCGAGAAATAACAACGACAGAGACGAGCGACGCATTATGACAATTATAAGCAAATGCGGTGCCAGCGGATTACTCCGTCGGCGGTCGAAATCCCGCTCGTCGCTTATGCTAATACCGTCCAAGAAGCAGTTGACACCTTCGAGGCACACTCGTAATTTTCGTGCTCTTTCACCCTGATGAAGACGTTTTCTGCAAAAGCCAGCGAAGTCCCTCGCAAATGGTGGATCATCGACGCCAACAATCAGGTGCTCGGTCAGGTTGCCGTGAAAGCGGCCAATCTCTTGCGCGGAAAAGAAAAGGCCATCTACACGCCTCACGTTGACACGGGCGACTTCGTGGTCGTGATCAACGCGGAGAAAGTTCGCCTGACTGGCAAGAAGGAAGAGCAGAAAAGTTACATGAGCTTTTCCGGTTTCGTCGGTGGGCACAAAACCGAGAACGCTCGGGCGCGTCGCGCACGTCACCCGGAGCTGCTTGTCGAACGCGCCATCCGCGGAATGATTCCTCATAACAAACTCGGGCGCGCCGTTTACCGGAAGCTCAAGGTCTATCGCGGCGATTTGCATCCTCATGCCGCCCAGCAGCCGGCGAATATCTCGGTCGCATCTTAGAAATTTCCCATGGCACAAACTCAGGAATTTATCGCCACCGGCCGCCGCAAGACGTCTGTGGCGCGCATTCGCATGACGCCGGGTAGCGGCAAGATCGACATCAACGGGAAAAGCTTCGAAGATTATTTTCCGACGGTCCCACTGCAGAACACGGTGCTGCAGCCGCTTCAGGTGGTGAAACTGACAAATTCCTACGATCTCACAATCAACACCACGGGCGGAGGCGCCACCGGCCAGGCGGGCGCGGCGCGGCTCGCGATCTCGCGGGCGCTCTTGCTGGTGGATGCGAATCTTCGCGGAACGCTCAAAGCGGAAGGATTGCTCCGGCGCGATCCGCGGATGAAAGAGCGGAAAAAATCCGGCCAGCCCGGCGCGCGGAAACGCTTCCAGTTCTCGAAGCGCTAACGGGTAAGCGCTCGTAGAGGCGCTCGCCTAACCAGCAGCCCGGCAGCTCACCCGTTCGGCAAGCTCCGCCGTTGCTACAATCATGGTCGTTTCGGAGGTGCCGTCGTCTTCGGCATGTTCCGAACCGGCGGAACAGCTGCCGGTGGAGCAGCGGGAGCAGCCGTCGGTGGAGCCGGTGGTCGCAATAGAAGACTCGGAATACTCGCGGCAGGGGCAACGGTCGCTGTAACTGGCGGAGCCGCAGGGTTTGCCGGCTCGTCGCCACTTTTTAACAGGCGAAGTTGTCGTGTCGCTTCGCTGGCAACGAGACTGTCGCGATATTTGGTCAGGATTGTCTCGCAAACGCGTCGCGCTTCCTCGATTTGATTTTTTTCCTTGAGAATCTGCACCTCTGAGATCATGGCAATCGGGGCGATGAAACCTTGCGGATCATCCGCGGCCAGACGCTGATAAACCGTCAACGCCTCATCGCGTTTCCCGAGCGACTCCAGATTCGCGGCCATCGCCATTCGAGCTGTCCCTTTCAGCTGATGTTTCGGGTTTTTATCGATGAAGGACTGAAGCGACGCGTTCGCTTCGTTGAATTTCTTTTCCTTCCTCTGCTCGTCAGCGAGAAAAAGATAGGCGGACCCACCGGCTGGCGTTCCTGGATATTGCGCGATTACTTTCTGAAAATCAGCGGCTGTCTTTGCTGCTGTGAGCAGGTTCGCAGCGGTGGCATCACGGCGATCGGAGTAGAGCCGATACCCTCCCCAAGCCACGACCGAGAGAAGCGCGAGAACGAGAGCCGCGAACACTTCTTTCTTGTGACGGTCCCAGAACACCTGGGTCTCGAGCACTGGATCGGCAGATGAAAAAGTCGGCATGGTTTGAAATTTGGGAGGCCTCGGCCCGGTCTTCGAGCACGAGGCTTGGTGTTATGCCACGCGAAAGTTTCCTGCGCAAGCGCGAGAAGGGAGTCGAAAGCCGGAAGACGGCTATCGGCGGCGTCGCCTTTTACAATTCTGAGTTGAACGTTGGACGGCCTGCCCGCCGTAGCCTTGCGGAGGAGGGTTGGACGCCGGACGTTCTGGTTTCATGACCGTCCACGACAAGCTCTTCATTCCCGGCCCGGTCGAGGTCTCCGCGAAAACAATGGCCGCGTTCTCACGGCCCATGATCGGACATCGCAGCGAAGATTTTAAGAATCTTTACCGCGATGTTCACCCGAAGCTCCAGAAATTGTTTGCAACCGAGCAGCCGGTATTTCTCTCCACCTCATCGGCCTGGGGTGTGATGGAGGCGTCGATCCGCAACCTGGTCGATCGCGGCGTGCTCTGCTGCATGTGCGGCGCGTTCTCCGACAAATGGTTCGATGTCGCCAGGCGTTGCGGAAAAAACGCGGAGCCCTTGCAAGTCGATTGGGGAAAACACATTAATCCGAAGGATGTTGACGCCAAGCTCGCGACGGGAAAATTCGACACCGTTGTCTTGATTCACAGCGAAACTTCGACCGGCGTTATGAATCCTCTGCCGGAGATTTGCTGCACGCTCGCGAAGTATCCTGACGTCGCGCTAGTCGTCGATACGGTTTCCTCCTTCTCCGGCGTCAAGATCGACATGGACGCGCTCGGCATTGACGTCATGCTCACCGGCGCACAAAAAGCGCTCGCCCTTCCGCCCGGCTTTTCCCTCTTCTCTGCTTCCGACAAAGCCTTTACGCGCGCCGAAAAGATCCCGAACCGCGGCTACTATTTCGACTTCCTTGAGTTCAAGAATCAACAAGCCGAATGGATGACGCAGAGCACTCCGAGCATCGGCCACATCCACGCCTTGCAATCCAAGCTCGACGAAATTTTCGAGGAAGGCCTCGACGCACGTTTCGCTCGACACGCGCGCACTAATGCGCTCGTGCACGATTGGGTCCGCCGCACCGGCTTCGATTTCTTTGCCGAAGAAGGCTTCCGCACGAAGACACTCACCTGCGTGAAGAACAACAAGGGCATCGACGTCCTCGCGATGGCGAAAGAGCTGCGCGAAAAACATCACCTCGTCATCGATCCCGGCTACGGCCCGATTCGGGGCAAGACATTCCGCCTCTCGAACATGGGCGACGAGACCGAGGAAACAGTTTCACATTTGCTCAACTGCATTGACGATTGCACCTGAGCTTTAGCTTCTTCGCAGATTCAAGCGTCTTTGAATGATTTACACACCGACGCTCCAAGCGTTTCGAAATCATAGCGGCAATCTTCACACTTAATCTCCCCGGACTGCACAGTTGGTGTTCCCAGATTCGTCGCACAGACCAACCGCGGCGGCGTAATTCGCGTCCCACTCGGTCGTCGCGGCGACGGTTCGTTTTTACCTTCGCGTCCCAGTAATTCCGGCTAGAGCGTGGGCGTCGATAACACTGAGAGCAGCCGTGCCAAAAACATCCATCGACGAAGATGACTAGGCGAGCACTAGAAAAGACAAAATCTGGCGTACCAGGAAGGCCCCGAACGTTCATCCGCCAGCCACGCAGGCCCGCAGAAACCAGCTGAGCACGCAGCGATCGCTCGGTCGATTTCCCGCGGCTACTCTTTACCGCTCGCATGATAGCCGACCGAGTCACCACGTTAACGTGATCTGTGCGCGGTCGTTTCACGCTGCGGCCACCGTGGCACCGAAATGCTGAGCTAAGGCAGACGCAAGCAGTGGTGGCACCGCATTTCCCACATGCCGTTCTTGATCCCGATCCCATCCATGAAAAATGAATCGATCATCGAAGGACTGAAGGCGTGCTGCTTCTCGAACGGTAATCGAGCGGTTGTCACGGTAGTGCGTAAAACGGCCTGAGCCCGGATTGCGGAAATTTGCGGTAATCGTGAAGCCGATTCCGCGGGGATGTAGACGCGCATAGGCTTGGCTGAAATAGTTATCTGAGAAACGCTCGCCGTCTGGAAGCTGGGCGTTCCCTTCGCCTGGCTGAATTGGGGAAATTTTTTCGACAAAAGCGCGTGAGTGCCCACGCGCAACGTGGTTAAAAACGGCAAAAGCCCCCTCGCGTCTCGCGCGCTGGTACGTTGTGCGCGCATCGCTCAAGTAGGGCTTGCCGTCAAAGGCATCGCCCGCTGCCAATTGAGGAAGATCATCGATTGCGTCTGCCACCGGCACGAAGCGCTGTTCTTTTGTATCCGAGTGGCAGTGTCGACCAATATCGATCGAATCAAAGTCGCCTTGGGGGAATTCGAAGTCTTTAATTCCAAGATCTTCTCGTAGCGCCACGACAAACGCGCGTCGTCGAATCTGTGGAACGCCAAATCGCGAGGCATTCAGGACAGCAATTTTGACCGTATACCCCGTGAAGGCGAACTCTACCTGATTATCAAAGATCTGCGCAAAAGCTGAGAGTGCCGTCGGAACATTTTCGAGAATAATGCACTTTGGTCGCAGCTCGTGCGCGAGATGAATAAATCGCGCGAAGAGCTTATTGCGATTGTCTTCGAGCCATCGTTTGCCGTTGGCCGAAAAGCCCTGACACGGCGGTCCACCGATCAAGAAATCGAGCGCACCCGGCTTGATCTTCAGCAGCGTTTCCAATTGATCACCGCTGATCTTGCCGATGTCAGTCCTC
>DASVJK010000109.1:0-86852 GCA_036385955.1 Chthoniobacterales bacterium
CCGAAGTGAAGCTGGTGGAAGCCACTCTGAGCAAGCTGCTCGTGCCAGAAAAGCCTCTGCGCATTATTGCCGATAAAGCATACGATAGCGATCCGCTGCGCGAGCAACTGCTCGAAGAGGAAATCCTTCTGGTCGCGCCGCACCGTCGCGGACGAACCAAGCCCTCCTTCAACGATGGCCGTTGGTTGCGCCGCTACCGAAAGCGCTGGAAAATCGAACGACTCTTCGCCTGGCTTCACAACTTTCGAAGGCTCGTAGTTCGCTGGGAATATCATGCCGAAAACTACCTCGCCTTTCTTCAACTTGGATGCGTAATCATCCTTCTCAGACATTTATGAGATGGCTTCTAGTGAAAATCAACCAGCGTCGGGCGCGGCGAAAATGATTTGGGCCGCGCTGGTAGAAAGTTTGTTTTCTTTCGAGCCAGTTCTGAAGACAACCGCGATTACGACGAGAAGAGGAAGAGCCAATGAGGCTTTCATTGTCGTCAGTTCACTTCGTACTCAACATCAACTACGACGCGGACGATCTTGCGTTCCGGAGTGGCTTCGTCACGGTTATCCACCTTGAACCAGCCTTGGGAAGCATTGCGTAACTTGCCCAGGGTTGTTTGCGAGTCCCGCGAGAATTGCTCTGCTGCAATCCGGGCATTCTTCGTTGCTTCTTGAATCATGCCCGGCTTGATGTCGTTGAGTTGATTGAAGATGTAATTCGGCTCTGCTTTTCCGGAAAGAAGCACTCCGCTTGCCATAAGATTCGAAGCGGAGGCGAGCGCGGGTTTGATGGCGTCAACTTTTGGCGTGCGCAACAAGACGGACTGTTCGGCTTTGTATCGTTCCGGGGGAGGGGGTGAATCCTTATCCCGCTCGTCCATGCTGGTATCGTGCAGCGAAGGAGGTTGGACGGCCATGTCCGTCTCTTCAAAGCCGGCCTCTTTGAGAAAGGCCAGGACGGCCCTTGTGCTATCGGCCAATTTTTTGTTTATTTCGCCCAGGTTGTTTCCTGTAGCGCTGTAGCCCACGGTCCAGGTGGCCACACTCGCAGGCACTTCTCTCTCGGAGAGTCCCTTGACCGAAATGGTCCGGCGCGCAATGTTTCTTCCCGAAATCCCTTCTCCGATGAAGAACCCAGCGACTGCCAAGCCTACAGCGATGAGTAATGCTGAAATGATTAATGATATGCGCTGGGAGGTCACGAAATGGGGAATCTAGCGCCGACCATTTTGGTCGATGAGGCAGCCAGTGTTTACCGCAGGCCGCTAGACTGGTTGGTCTTCTTCACCGCGCGCTTCTTAGGCGTAGGCGTAGGCTGGGGAAGGTTTTGAGCGCGGGTTGTCACCGGTGACACCTTTGTGTGACCGGGCCCCTGTCGCGTATACACAGGCGGCGGTGTGGGAGTCGGTTTGGTGTGACCATCGCCAGTCCCCTCAGGATACGTTTGGGTAGTTCCGGGGGGTTTATTATTTCGACTGGGGCCGCGATGCGGTCCACGGTGAAATCCTCCTCCGAACAAATCGATCACGGGAAGTATCGGAAAGACAGACGGTCCGCGGGGATCGGAGGGCTGTTGCTCCTGTGCCGCCGCAGCAATGAGATCTCGACTCGGCAGGGGCGGAAAGTCCGTGATAAGTGGGTGCTTTCTCATGAGCTCATTCAGATCAAAGTTCGTCGGTAATGGAACTGTCTTGGCGCCAGGTGGCACATCCACCATTTGCCCAGCTCGAACATTCTGAAACTGGCTGGGATACTTAACCAGGGAAAGTCGTGCGCCTCCTTCCAGGACGAACAATTTGCGGAGGGATTCCAGGATTACGGTGGTGCCGGTAACGGCGACGGTCACGGCACTCGTTTTGATGCGGCCGCCGCCGGAATCCTTCGGGACGCGCAGGAGAATGGAGCCGCTGTCTACCTGGACGTTGCGCCCGGCCTTATTGAAACTGAAAATCGTGTTTGAGCCGAGGCGCGTTATGGTCAGATCGGCGAAAGTAAGTTCCGAGCGCGAATCCCCTCCGGTGCGTACGCCTGTGTCTTCGCGCACTTTGTCGTTTACGGCTGCGGGGCGCGCCGCCGCGTCAGATGGCAGGAGCTTCACGTCCCGAATAATCTGGGTAACGCGCGCCTCCTTCTTCGAATCGGCGGCGATGGCGTGGCCGCCGATGAGCAGAACCGCGAGAGAGCTGGACAGAATTTTAAGTTTCATGGAACGAGTTGGTCGGGAAGTCCCAACATGACGAGGTCGCCCTGAGATGTCGAGGCCAAAACGGGCAACGGAGCTATCCCATCGTGGCGAGCGACTGCACCATCGTGCCGGTGTCCTCATGCACTCGGTCATCGACTCCGTTTTCCGGAAGAGGGAGCGTTAATCGCGCGGAGGTAACGCTCCGCGGAACGACTGACAGCGCCTTTGCCATCGGACAAGACCTTGCGCTCCCACCAGGCGCCGTAGATTTTTTCGAATGCAAACGGTTCGACCCGCTCGACGATTCGGGAAACGTCCGCAGCGGAGAGGGGGATGAGGTTCGGATAACTGCGCATGAAGCTGACGTAACGACGGTCCTGCACGACCTGGATGATATCGCCGGTAAGCAACACGCCATCATCGCCCGCGCAATGCAAAACAGTTCCACCTTCAAAGTGCCCGCCGCAGTGAACGAGTGTCATTCCATTCCAAAGCGAATGAACGTCCTCGTTCCAAAATCGCAGGCAGGGATCATCGCGCATTACCCATTGCCGGTCCGCCGCGTGCAGGTAGATGGGCGCGCCGTTGAAGGCTCGGCTCCACTCGACCATGGCCGAATAGAAGTGGGGATGCGAAATGGCGATGGCGCGAATTCCACCGAGCGCCTTGACCCGTTCGATGGTTTGATCGTCCAACAACGTCACGCAATCCCACAAAAGATTTCCGCTGGGCGATTGCACGAGCAAGGCGCGCTGTCCGATCGCGAAAGAAGGCTCGGTCCCGATGCCAAACAGGTTGGTTCCTTCCTCTTCGATTCGATTGGAATGACTTCCTCGCAACTGATCGAGCGTGGTCCATTGCTGCCCTTCCCAGTTAACGAACTGCCGCTCGTCTTCGCAGATCGGGCAACTCCGCGAAGGTCGATCCGTTTCGCTAAACTGGGTGCCGCAGGCGCCGCAGATATAATTGTTCATCCTTTTCCTTCGCGAGGGGCGGCGACCGCCGCTTGCAATAAGACAGAAGAACTTGTCGAATTGCAATCGACCGGCAAACTTCTCCCAATGTTAGCGCCAACTTCAGTTAAAGATGCCTTGCAAAGCACTGCGCCGGCCCCGGCCATTCAGGTGCGGGGCTGGGTGCGGACCCGGCGTGATTCGAAGGATTTCTCCTTCATCGAGCTGAACGATGGCTCCTGTCTTCGTAATCTTCAGATCATCGCGAAGAACACGCTGCCGAATTACGCGGAGGTTCAGCATCTGATCACGGGGGGGTCGATTGTCGTGCGCGGCGCGCTGGTGGCGTCGCAGGGCAAAGGCCAGAGTTGGGAAGTCGTTGCGGATGAAATAGAAATTGTGGGCGCGTCGGACGACACATATCCACTCCAGAAAAAAGGACATACGCCGGAGTTCTTGCGCGAGATCGCTCACCTCCGCCCACGCTCAAATCTTTTCGGTGCTGTTTTTCGCGTCCGGAGCCGCCTGGCGTTTGCCATCCATCAGTTTTTTCAGGAGCGCGGTTTCGTTTACGTTCACACACCCATCATCACCGGAAGCGACTGCGAAGGCGCGGGGGAATTGTTTCGGGTCACTATGATCGATCCGAAGAATCCGCCGCGGCGCGCGGATGGAGAAATCGATTATTCGCAGGATTTTTTCGCGCGCTCGACTTACCTCACAGTCAGCGGTCAACTGGAAGCTGAAGCATTCGCCTGCGCGCTTTCAAAGGTTTATACCTTCGGTCCCACCTTCCGTGCGGAGAACTCCAACACTTCGCGGCACGCGAACGAATTCTGGATGATCGAACCCGAGATGGCGTTCTGCGATCTGCGCGGGAACATGGACGTGGCGGAAGAGATCGTGAAGTATCTCATTCGTGACATACGCTCGCACTGCGCGGAAGACCTGGAGTTGTTCGCAAAGTTCGTCGACAAGGAACTGCTCTCGCGACTCGATTTCGTCCTCGAGCGGCCGTTTCAACGCATCGGCTACACAGAAGCAGTCGAGTTGCTGACGAAGAGCGGAGAGACATTCGAATTTCCGGTCGCGGACGGCGCCAACCTGCAATCGGAGCACGAGCGATGGCTCACCGAAAAACATTTCAAATGCCCGGTGACGGTTTTCGATTATCCGAAAGAGATCAAGCCTTTCTACATGCGGTTGAACGACGACGGTAAGACTGTGACTGCGATGGATGTTTTGGTCCCCGGCATCGGCGAAATCGTCGGTGGCAGCCAGCGCGAAGAACGGCTCGAAGTGCTCGAGGAGAATATGCGCCGGCACAAGATGGATCCATCCGATTACAAATGGTACCTGGATCTGCGCCGCTACGGCACGGTGCCGCACGCGGGCTTCGGGCTCGGATTCGAGCGCATGCTGATGTTCGTCACCGGGGTGTCGAACATTCGTGATGTGATCCCCTTCGCGCGCACGCCTGGCAGCGCGGAATTCTAGGTGGATCGCGCGCTCCGTCGCGCGATGGCAATGTCACGCGCCTTTGGCGCCATCTTTCAAGCATCGCGCGCGGAGCGCACGATCCACCAAATATCTTGTTCTCACGTCGGCGCTGGTTCTAAGGTCGAATGAATTCGAACAAGGAAATCATCATTATGACCACCATCGATCGTCGAACTTTTATCAAAGGCGCAGCTCTTGCCGGCGCAGCCACTCTCACCATGAAACAGCGAGCCTGGTCGGCTGCGGGTGATTTCGATCCCATTCGCAAGGAGATCGCGAAGCGTCACGATGAGGCTTTGAAGCGCCTTCAGGAGTGGATTCATCAGCCGTCGATTGCGGCGGAGAACAATGGGGTTGACGAAGGTTGCGAATTGACAATGCGGATGCTGAAGGACGCCGGCTTCAACACCGCGGCGAAGGTGCCAACTGACGGACAACCCGGAATCTTCGCCGCCCTGGATGCCGGAGCAAAGCGCACGGTCGGACTCTATTTCATGTACGACGTGAAGCAGGTGGACCCCGCCGAATGGTCGTCGCCACCGTGGGCCGCCGCGCTCGTGGATAAGCCGGAGCTCGGCAAGGTGATCATGGGCCGCGGCGCGGTGAACCAAAAGGGACCGCAGGCCTCGATGCTTGCGGCGCTGCATGCCATCCGCGGCGCCGGGCGCAAGATTCCGGTGAATCTCGTGTTGGTCGCGGAAGGCGAAGAGGAGATCGGTTCGCCGCATTTCCCGCAGATCGTCCGCAAGCCCGAAGTGCAATCGGCGCTCTCCAAATGCTCTGGGATTTTCATGCCCTCGGCCGCGCAAGGGATTGACGGAGTAGTCACAATCAGCCTGGGCGCGAAAGGCGTGATCGAATGCGAATTGATTTCGAGCGGAGAGAAATGGGGCCGCGGCCCGCGCAAGGATATCCACTCTTCCAACAAAGCCCGACTGGACAGCCCTGCCTGGCACCTTGTTCAAGCGCTTACCACCCTCGTCTCTGCCGACGGGAACGATCCGGCCATCGACGGTTTTGCGGACAAGGCACTGCCGATCAGCGCCGAGCACAAGAAGATGATCGCGGAAGCCGCCAAGAGGATGGACGAAGCGCAGGCCAAGAAATCGATGGGCGTGGAGCATTGGGTGAACGACGTGAACTGGGTCGAGGGATTGGAGCGTTTGATTTCGCGGCCGACGGTGAACATCGAAGGATTGGTCGGCGGTTACACTGGGCCCGGCGGCAAAACCATTCTGCCGCACAAGGCGACAGCCAAGCTCGACTTGCGGCTTGTCCCGAACATGACGGCGGCCGAGGCCGGGGCGGCGTTAAAGGCGCATCTGACGAAGCGGGGTTTCGGTGATATCGAAGTGAACATCACCGGCGGTTACGATCCCAATAGCACGCCGGCAGACTCGGCTTTGATCAAGGCGCAGTTCGCGGTCTACAAGCGCTCGGGGATCGACCCGGTCTTGTGGCCGCGAAACGCGGGTTCGTGGCCCGGCTTTGTTTTCACCAGTGAGCCTTTGAAATTGCCCGCCGGACATTTCGGTCTGGGCCACGGCAGCGGCGCTCACGCTCCGGATGAATATTACGTCATCGAGTCCACCAATTCGAAAGTGCAGGGGATGGATGGGGCGGTGCTTTCGTTCGCACAATACCTTTACGAACTCGCAGGGTAGCGCGAGTCGCGTCGACCTGTAGCGGCGGTCTATGACCGCCGAGCGAGAAACTTTAGACTGGCGACGAGGGACGGCGGTCATAGACCGCCGCTACAGAATAGAGATTGATCGGCGCGCGGCCGCTGACTACTTCTTCTTGCCTTCGCCGGGACGGTAATCTTCCGCGGCCGCTTCGAAGGCCTTCTCGAGACCAACCATGTCTTCGCCCGGACGCAGGTTGTCGAACGCTTCGGATTCGCGGCGCAATTCCTCTTCGGAATAATTCGCAGCCTTGATTGAGAGCCCGATGCGGCGCTCGACTTTGTCCACCTTAATGACGCGCGCTTCGACTTCCTGACCGACCTTCAACACGTCTTTCACCTTCGCGACGTGGTCTTCACTCAGCTGCGAAATGTGCACCAGCCCGTCGATGTCATCTTGCAACTGCACAAACGCACCGAAACTCGCGAGCTTTGTGACTTTGCCGGTGACGAGATCGCCAATTTTGTATTTCGAATCGATTTCCTTCCAGGGATCGTCGCTCAGCTGTTTAATGCCGAGGCTGATCCGCTGGTTCACCTTGTCAATGTCGATCACAACCGCTTCGACCTCGTCATTCTTCTTAAACACTTCGCTCGGGTGATTGATCTTGCGGGTCCAGCTCAAGTCGGAGACGTGGATCATTCCATCGATGCCGTCCTCGAGCTCCACGAACGCGCCATACGCGGTCATGTTGCGGATCGCGCCCTTCACGTGGCTGCCGATGGTAAATTTCTTCTCGATCTCATCCCAGGGATTCGGTTCGAGCTGGCGCAGGCCTAACGAGATCTTCTGTTCCTCTTTGTTCACCCCGAGGACCACCGCTTCCACGTCCTGGCCGGCGGTCAGAACATCGGACGGACGCATGATACGTTTCGTCCACGACAATTCGGAAACGTGAATGAGACCCTCGACGCCTTCCTCGAGCTCCACGAACGCGCCGTAAGGGACGAGGTTCGTGATTTTGCCCTTAACATGCTGGCCGGCCGGAAAGCGCTCTTCGATCTGATCCCACGGGTTCTTCTGCGTCTGTTTCAACCCGAGCGAGACGCGCTCTTTCTCTTTATTGATGTCGAGCACTATCACTTCCAGCGGCTGCCCCACTTTTAGCAGCTCGCTCGGATGACCCAGGCGGCCCCACGTCATGTCCGTGATGTGAAGCAAGCCATCCATCCCATCGAGATCGATGAACGCCCCGAAATCGGTGAGGTTTTTGACGTTACCGTGAACGATATCGCCCACATTGACGCCTTCGAGGAATTTCTGGCGCTTCTCGCTTCGCTCCTGCTCGATCAGTTCGCGCCGGCTCAGGACGACGTTCTTCCGGTCGTCGTTGATCTTGACGATTTTGAAATCGTAGGTGTTGCCGACAAACTGCTGCAAATCTTTCGGGGGAATGATGTCGATCTGGGACGCCGGCAAAAATGCTTCCACGCCGATGTTGACCATCAAACCGCCTTTGACGACGGACTTCACTTTGCCTTTGATCAGGCCATCGCCGGCAAACACGGCTGCGATCTTGTTCCAATTCTGACGGTAAGCGGCTTTCTCTTTGGAAAGCACGACCATGCCCTCGTCGTTTTCGAGTCGCTCGAGGAGGACTTCCACTTCGTCGCCCACTTCCATGGACTCGATGTCCTCGAATTCGGCCGACGGAATGACGCCTTCTGATTTATACCCGATGTCGACCAGGACTTCGCGAGGGCGTATCTCGAGGACACGTCCCTTGACGATGCTACCTTCTTTGAACTCGCGGTACGATTTCGCAAGTAAATCCTGCATTTGCAACATGGCGGTAAGTTTTCTCCTGGCGGCGCGTAGCCGGTTTTCTGTCTCCAGCGCGGGCGATCATCGCCAGGCTGCCCCGCAGAAAAGGGGAGGCACATTAGCCACGTTCTGCGGAGAGGTCAACCGACGGAAAACGGGGTGACAACGCTTTGCGCGGCGCGCGAACCAACTCCCGCGGATTGCGCATCTTGAGCCCGGCTGATTTCTCCGCATATTACTCTCGTCCTTGTAGCGTTTCCATCCGCTTCAGTTGGACGCGTTCTCTATGAAAAAATTCCTCGTCCTATTTGGCGTCGTGTTTTCGGTGACCTGCGGGACTGCTCTCTTTGCGGCTTCGCCGGCGGAGCAGCAGCTTGCGGAAGCAGTCAAAGCGCCGGGGCTCGGCGTCGTTCATCTCTGGGCGCCCTGGTGTTCGAATTGCCAGGCGGAATTGAAAAGCGGCGGCTGGCTCAAGACGATCAAAGAGAATCCGCAGGTTAAATTCTATTTTGTCTCGGTCTGGAACGGCGGCGACGATGGCCGGGCGATGCTGACGAAATTCGAGCTCGCCGGCCAACCTAACGTGACCATCCTGTCCGACCCCGGCCCGCGTGGTGCTGGCAAGATCAAGCGCTTCCTCGATTTGCCGCTCAGTTGGATTCCAACGACGTGGATTTTCAAAGGAGGCGATTTGCGCTACGCGCTGAATTATGGCGAGGTGCGTTTCGGTGTGCTCCAGCAATTTCTCGCAGACAGTAACTCCGAGTGGTCGCATTAGCGAGGACCCTACGATGACAACCGCAACACTTTCACCGAGCAGCGCAAAGGTGAAGTTCCGTCTCGCCGGCGGAGCCCAGCCCCTGATTCTTCTCCCCGTTGAAGTCGACGGTGAAGGGCCATTCGAATTTATTTTGGATACGGGTGCGGGCACTTCGCTGCTTTCATCCGAGCTGGGACAAAAGCTCGGCATCAAAATCCTTGGTTCAAAGGAAGGTCAAAGCGATGTCGACGTCACCGCGGGCGTCTTGCAATCATTTCAGGTGGGCGGCGCCAGGATCCACAATCTGGCTGTGGTCGCGGCCGATTTCTTTGCCATGCTCAACAACGCACTTGGTGCGAAGCTTGATGGTATTGTCGGTTGCAATTTCCTGCGCAATTACAAAGTCGCGCTCGATTATCCGAACGAAACGCTAAGTCTCTTCACCCCATGATCGAGCTTTCGCCTGAGCCTCCGGCAACGAGTAGCAAACCGCCCGCGATTCTTTCGCTCATCGGCGACACGCCGCTCGTGGAAATCACACGGATGGATACGGGTCCGTGCCAGCTTTTTGTGAAGCTCGAGAACCAGAACCCAACCGGTTCCATAAAGGACCGCGTTGCTCTCGCGATGGTCGAGGCGGCGGAACGCGACGGGAAACTGGAGCCGGGCGGGACGATCATCGAGGCGACCGCGGGGAACACGGGCCTCGGCCTGGCTTTGATCGCGGGCGCAAAAGGCTATCGCATCATTCTCGTCATCCCCGACAAGATGTCGCAGGAGAAAATCGCGCACGTGCGCGCGCTCGGTGCTGAAGTGCGGCTGGCGCGTTCCGACGTAACGCGTGGCCACCCGGAATATTATCAAGATGTGGCGGCCCGCCTCGCCGAAGAAATTCCGGGCGGATTCTACGTCAATCAATTCGGCAATCCGGCCAATCCGCTTGCGCACGAACGCGGAACGGGTCCCGAGATTTGGGAGCAAATGGGCCATCACCTCGATGCGGTCGTGGTCGGTGTCGGTTCAGGCGGCACGTTGACCGGTCTCGGCCGTTTCTTCGAACGAGTGCAACCCAATCTGGAAATGATCCTGGCCGATCCGACCGGTTCGATTCTTTACGAGTGGGTGAAAACCGGCAAGCTGGAGAAGGCCGGAAGCTGGGCCGTTGAAGGCATCGGCGAAGATTTCATCCCGGACATCGCGGACATGTCTTGTGTCACGGACGCCTTTGAGATCGACGATGCGGAGAGCTTCGAAGTTGCGCGCGAATTGTTGCGCAAAGAAGGAATTCTGGGCGGCTCCTCGACCGGCACGCTCCTCGCTGGAGCCCTGCGTTATTGCCGTCAGCAGACGAAGAAAAAACGGGTCGTTACTTTCGTCTGCGACACGGGAAACAAATACCTCTCGAAGATGTACAATGACTTCTGGATGGCCGACCAGGGATTCGGCCAACGCCCGTCGCATGGCGACTTGAGCGATTTGATCTCACACCGGTATGAAGCAGGCGAAGTCATTTCGGTCGGGCCTGACGACACTTTACTTACGGCCGTGAAGCGCATGCGCACCGCGAACGTTTCGCAGGTGCCAGTCGTGGATGAAAACGGGCGCGCGGTCGGGATCCTGGATGAATCCGACGTGCTCGTGAAAGTGCATCACGATCCGGATCATTTTAACAATGCCGTGAAAACCGCGATGACCGATCGGCTCGAAACGCTTTCGCCCGCCGCGAAGATCTCGGATCTGCTTGGGGTCTTCGACCGCGGCCGCGTCGCCATCGTCATGGACGGAAATAAGTTTCTCGGGCTGATCACGCGGAGCGATCTGCTCTCTTATCTCCGGCGGCAAATGCCGTAGCCTGCCGAAAATTGATCCACGGATTGCGCAGATTTACACAGGTTGTTTTGGAGTATGAAATCGGGCCTGATTTGCCTTGCCCTTCTTTAATCGGCGGGAATCTGTGTAATCTGCGGACAACTTTCTCATGAAGAAACAGCACGACATCGCAACGCGCGTCATCCACGCGGGACAATCACCCGACCCATCGACCGGCGCGATCATGATGCCGATTTACCAGACGTCGACTTACGTCCAGCAAAGCCCCGGAAAGCACAAGGGCTACGATTACTCGCGCTCAATCAATCCGACGCGCAGCGCCTATGAGCGTTGCATTGCCAATCTGGAAAGCGGAACGCGCGGCTGGGCCTTCGCCTCGGGCCTCGCTGCGATGGCCACGGCCCTGGACGGGCTCGATAGCGGTTCGCACGTGGTGGTGAGCGACGATCTTTACGGCGGTACCTTCCGGCTCTTTGAGCGGGTGCGGCGACGCTCCGCCAATCTCGATTTCACATTCATCGACATGACCGATGCGAAAACAGTCGAAAAAGCAATGCGACCAAACACCCGCATGGTTTGGGTGGAGACGCCGAGCAATCCGCTCCTTAAGTTGATCGACCTGGAAGCGGTTGCGGAAATCGCACGCGCGCACAATGCGATCTCGGTCTCCGATAACACCTTTGCCAGCCCGTGGATCCAGCGGCCGATCGAATTCGGATTCGATATGGTCATTCATTCCGCGACAAAATATCTGAATGGCCACTCCGACATGGTCGGTGGCGTCATCGTCGTGGGAGAAAACAAGGAGCTCGGCGATCAGATTGCCTTTCTGCAAAATGCGGTCGGCGCGATTGCGGGGCCGTTCGACAGCTTTCTCGCACTGCGCGGCTTGAAGACGCTCGCGCTGCGGATGGAGCGACATTGTGAGAACGCGACGGAAATCGCGCGCTGGCTCGAGACAGAACCGAAAGTCGAGTCCGTGCGTTATCCCGGACTGGAGAGACATCCGCAGCACGCTCTCGCGAAGAAACAGATGCGAGGATTCGGCGGCATGGTCACTATCGTGTTGAAAACGGATCTCGCAGGGACGCGGCGCTTTCTCGAGAACACGAATCTCTTTTCGCTCGCGGAAAGTCTTGGAGGAGTGGAGAGCTTGATCAATCACCCCGCGCTCATGACGCACGGATCAATCCCGCCCGAAACGCGTGCATCGCTGGGGATCACCGATTCACTCGTCAGGCTGTCGGTCGGCGTCGAGGATGTCGCCGATTTGATCGACGATTTGCGGACCGGTTTCGCGGCGATCTAGCTGCTCCCGCTGCTGCTCTGTCATCCCGAACCGCGCAGCCTCCTGCGCGCGCCAAAGCGCTTCGGCGGCGGCGCGACTCGGGATGACCGAGTTCTCATGGCGCGTTGTTATTTTGGTGAGCGAGAGGTAAGTGTTGCGAAATGAGCAGCAGCTTTGGACAACTTTTTCGCATTACGACCTGGGGGGAATCCCACGGTGGCGGAGTGGGCGTCGTCATCGATGGTTGTCCGCCGCGCCTTGAGTTGAGCGAAGAAGACATCCAGCGGGACCTCGACCGGCGTCGCCCCGGTCAGAGCGAGATTGTGACGCCGCGCAGTGAAGCCGACCGCTGTCGAATCTTATCCGGCGTCTTCGAGGGCCGCACGCTCGGCACTCCAATCTCGATCCTGGTGAAGAACAAGGATGCGCGGCCGGAGGCGTACTCCGAAATGAAAGCCACCTATCGTCCGTCGCACGCCGACTTCACCTACGAAGCGAAATTTGGCATTCGAAATTGGCAGGGCGGCGGCCGAGCTTCGGCGCGAGAAACTGTTGGGCGCGTTGCGGCCGGCGCGGTGGCGAGAAAGGTTCTGAGCAAACTTTCCCAACGACGCTTCGAAATTGTAGCGTACGTGACGCAAATTCATGAAGTGTCGGCGCGAATCGATCGGAGTTCGGTCCGGACTGAAGATGTCGAGCGCAACGCCGTTCGCTGTCCGGATGAAGCTGCCGCGGAGCTGATGACGGCGTTGATTCAATCCGTGCGCGCCGAAGGCGATTCGGTTGGCGGCGTGATCGAATGCGTCATACGCGGCATCGACGCAGGTCTTGGTGAGCCGGTGTTCGATAAACTGGAAGCTGACCTCGCGAAGGCGATGCTCAGCTTGCCGGCTTCCAAAGGTTTCGAGATCGGGTCCGGCTTCGCCGCGACGCGGATGAAAGGGTCGGAGCATAACGATCCCTTTGAAGTGCGGGAGGAGAAGGTCCGGACCACAACGAATAATTCCGGCGGCGTGCAAGGCGGCATCAGCAACGGAGAGGACATCTTTTTCCGGGTCGCTTTCAAGCCGACCTCGACGATTGCGCGCGACCAAAAAACGATCACCGCTTCGCGCGAGGAAACCACGCTGGCCGCGCGGGGCCGCCATGACCCCTGCGTCCTGCCGCGCGCCGTGCCGATCGTCGAGGCGATGGCTGCTCTCGTCCTCTGCGATCACGCTTTGCGGCAGAAGGCGATTGCAATTTCGGAGAGTTAGAACGCCGCGCAACCCCGATCCTTCGCCTTTGCATCTCTTCCTTTCCGCAATCCAAAACCCGCAATCCGAAATTGCTGGTTCCCCAGTTTGGCAGACGGCCTTCATTTCGTTCGCAATCGTTCTGATTCTCTTTGAGGTCATCCGCGGATGGCGGTTGGGAATAATGCGACAGCTCGTGCGCGTGGCGGCCGTGGTGGCTGGTTATGCCGCTGCGTATTTCGGCGGCGACATGCTGGTCCCGCTCCTCCGATCGTCCGTGAAAATGCCGGACATCGTTATTTCGTCGCTTAGTGGGGCGATCCTCGCCGTGACTGTTTATGGGATTATTGCGAGCCTCGGGACGATTCTCTTTAAACGCACCGCGCAACAAAGCTCCCGCGTGGTGCGGTTGGTCTACGGACTGAGCGGCGCACTGGTTGGCATTTGTTTTGGGGCATTCTTTATCTGGCTCGTCTTGATCGGGGTTCGCTCGGTCGGCTCCATCGCCGAGGCGCAAGTGCATGCCCGGCCGAAACCTGAGATTAGCCGAAATCCGAGCCGTTTCTCCGCGCATTCCCCCCTGCCGGAGCGAACGCCGGTCACAAACTTTGGCATCGATTCGGCGACCACGCTCCTCGCGCGATTGAAAAACTCGGTCGAGATGGGCCCGGTTGGAGACCTCGTCAAGAAGACCGACGCGATGCCAGCTGGTGTGTATCAAACATTGAGCGAGGCCGGGACGGTTTTTTCCGACCCGGAAACAGCGCGACGATTTCTCAGTTTTCCTGGCGCGCAAGAATTGAGTGAACACCCGAAGGTCGTGGCGCTTCGGAACGATCCCGAGATTGCCGAGATGATCGCACAAGGCCGCTTTTTTGAATTGCTCCGCGAGCCGCGAATCGTGGACGCCGTCAACGACCCGACGGTGGCCGAGCAGGTCAAGCGTTTCGATCTGAAAAAGGCGCTGGAGTATGCGGGGAAGAAGTGATTTCGGATTGCGGATACCGGAAACCGGAAAGATGCAGAAAGAGGAATTCCTCAAGCGGACGATGAATTTCGGATTGCGCGTCATCCGACTCGTTGATGCCCTGCCCAAAAGCAGGTTACGCGAGTCCTTGGCAATCAACTGTTGCGCGCCGGGACCTCCGTGGGAGCGAACTACCGCGCGGCGGTTCGCGGAAAGTCCCGGGCAGACTTCACCGCCAAAATGGGCATCGTAGAAGAAGAATGCGATGAAGCTCTCTACTGGATGGAGATGCTGATAGAGTCTGGGTCAGTGAAACCGGATTTGTTGAAGGATCTTATCGACGAAGGAAATCAGATCATAGCTATCGTCGTTGCCTCGATACGCACAGCGCGACGAAACAAATAACTTTCCGGTATCCGGTATCCGCAATCCGAAATGCCTTACCGCATCACGATCGGCCTCGAGGTCCACGTCCAGCTCAAGACGCGTTCGAAAATGTTCTGCGCTTGTCCGGTGGAATTTGGCGCGCCGCCGAATACGCACACGTGTCCGACCTGCCTGGGGTTGCCCGGTGCCTTGCCGGTGATGAATCACGAAGCGCTCAGGCTCACGGTTCTGACGGGCTTGATGCTCGGTTGCGACATCGCCCCGATCTCAAAGTTCGACCGCAAAAACTATTTCTATCCGGACATGCCGAAGAACTATCAAATCACGCAGTACGATCTGCCGCTGTGCGCGAACGGCGCCGTGCCGTTGCATGACCTCGCTTATCCGAAGGACGCGCAGAAAAGTATCGCGGCCTCGAGCAAAGAAGTGCACCTCGTCCGCATTCATTTGGAGGAAGACGTCGCGAAAAGTTTCCATTTGGAGAGCAGCACCGGAATCGATTTCAACCGCGCGGGAACGCCCCTCATGGAAATCGTCAGTCAGCCGGACATCAATTCGCCCGAAGAGGCGTTTGCGTTCCTGACGGCGCTGAAGCAAATCTTGATTTATGGCGGCGTGAGCGACGCCGACATGGAGAAAGGCCAGTTGCGGTGCGATTGCAATATTTCTGTGCGACCGGAGAAGCAGCAGGAACTCGGCGCAAAAATCGAAATCAAGAATATGAACTCGATCAGCGGTGTGCGGCGCGCTTTGACCTACGAAGTTCAGCGGCAAACGGAGGCGCTGGAACGCGGCGAAAAGTTGGAGCAGGAGACGCGCGGTTGGGATGATGCAACGAGCGAGACGTTTCTGATGCGGACGAAAGAATTCGCACATGACTATCGCTATTTCGCTGATCCAGATTTGGTGCCGGTGAAAACAGAAGCGCTGCTCGAGGATGTGCGTGCGCGGTTGCCCGAGCTGCCGAAAGCGAAACGTGCACGTTTTGTGCAGCAATACGATGTGAGTCCGTACGATGCGGGCGTCCTGGTGGATGATCTCGCGCTTGCCAGTTATTTTGAGACAGCCGCGAAAGGCGCGCGGAAGCCGAAACATATTGCGAATTGGATTCTGAACGACCTGCAAAGCTCGCTTGCCCGGGAAGGACGCACGATCGCTGGCTGCCCGATCCCTCCCGCGGCACTCGATGAGTTGGTGAACTTGATCGACAGCGGAAAAATCAGCGGCAAACAAGCGAAGGAGGTGTTCGCGGAAATGTTCGCGAGCGGGAAATCCGCCGCGGCGATCGTGAAGGAAAAGGGAATCGAGCAGTTGAGCGATGCAGCCGCGCTCGAAGCATTATGCGATCAGGTTATCGCGGATAATCCGAAGCCGGTAGCGGATTTCAAAGCGGGCAACCTGGCCTCGCTGAATTTTCTGAAGGGGCAGGTGATGAAGCTTTCGAAAGGAAAGGCGAATCCCGCGCTGGTAGGAGAGATTTTGGAGCGGAAACTGAAACAGTGAGCATGCGTTGCTTTGTCATCCCGAGCCGCGCAGACGGCGAGGGACCTCGCACCTGCGAATGAACAGCTTTCATCACGAGGGTGGCGCAACTTGCAATAGAGAGGTCCCTCGCTGTCTGCGCAGCTCGGGATGACCCCGGAGGCGCTAGATGCGAATCCTTGTCGCCCCCGATAAATTCAAAGACTCGTTGGGCGCGCGCGAAGTCGCGGAGAGCATCGCAGAGGGACTGCACGATGTCCTGCCCAACGCGACGATCGACATCGTTCCGGTGGCGGATGGCGGCGAAGGGACAGCCGATGTGATTTCCCAAGCCTGCGCCGGCGAGTGGGTGGTGTGCGGTGCGCACGATGCGCTCGGGCGCCCGATCACGGCACGCTACGTTTGGCTGCGCGAACCGATGATGGCGGTGATGGAGATGAGCGAAGCCGCGGGCGTGTGGCGGATCGCTCCGCACGAGCGCGCTCCATTTCACGCAAGTACCTATGGCGTGGGAGAAATGCTGCTCGATGCCGCACGGCGCGAAACGAACGACGTGGTCGTCGGTTTGGGTGGAAGCGCGACGAACGATGGCGGCTTTGGAATGGCGCGCGCCTTGGGTTTTCGTTTTCTGAACAGGGACAGCGTCGAATTAAACGGGCCAGTTTGCGATTTGGTGGATCTCGATCAAATTTCGCGGCCACGCGATCTTTTTCTTCCCGGTGTGATTGGCGCGGCCGACGTGAGGAATCCTTTGCTCGGAGCACGCGGTGCGACGCGAACATTTTGCCCGCAGAAAGGTGCAGCGTCAGATCAACTTGAAGTGTTCGAGGAAGCTTTCGCGCGGCTCGCCGACGTCGTTGCGCGAGACTTGGGTTGCGATTTTCGGGAAGCGGCTGGGGCTGGCGCGGCCGGGGGACTGGGGTTTGGTCTAATGAGTTTTTTCGGCGCGACCATTCGACCGGGTTTTGATCTCGTCGCCGAGATGCTCGATCTCGGAGCGGCCATCCAACGGGCGGATGTGGTGATTACGGGCGAGGGCAGCCTCGATGAACAGACGCTCGAAGGGAAAGCGCCAGCGGGTGTGGCGCGGCTGGCGCGGAAGCTGGGGAAACGCGTCTTCGCGATCGTCGGCTGCGCAACTGAGCGGGCGGCACGCGAAGTTTTCGATGGCGTCTTTGTTCTCGCGAAGCCGCCCATCACGCGCGACGAATCCATCACGCGGACGGCGGTGTTACTGCGGGAACGCGCGCGAGAGTTGGGCGCGATGTTGTAGCGCTCATCGGCAAAACGGTTTCCTTATTGTTTTGCGAAGCCAATGGTATCATTCGCAAAATGGAAGAGGATCCTCCGCACACGGTTACGCCGTTTGTTTTTTCCGATCCGGCTGGGAAACGCTGGCCTCGCCTTCGGCTTGCCCTGCTCATTGCCGGGATCCTGGTCTTTCTAGGCACTGTTCTTTTCGTCCAGACCCTTTTTGTTGCTCCGCAACTCAGTCTTCCCTTTTCCCTCCGGCAGTTGAAGGGGCAGCTCAAGTCCCTGCAAAAAGCAAACCCTGCCGGGCAGCCGCCAGTGAACTTGGCGCTCTGGGAAAAGTTTGCCGCGGCGCGACTGGCGGCGAAGAGGCCTCCCGGCCCGGCTCCATCTCCTGCCGCGCATCCGCGGAAGAAATCACAAAGCAACGAGGTGCGCCTCGCTTTTTACACGAACGGCGATCCGTATAGCTTTGGCTCGCTCGAACAGCACGCAAGCCAGATCACCCACCTCTGCCCGGAGTGGATGGCGATGACAAATGGATCCGGTGATTTGCAGATCGATGCGGATAGCCGCCTCCCAAAACTCACGGCCAGCAAGGGGATCGCGTTGATGCCGCTGCTCACGAACCTCGTCGGTGATACATGGCAACCTGAAGCGGTGGAAAATCTCGCGCACAGCCCTATCGAAACACAGGACCGTTTTATCCAGAAGGTGCTAACCATTTTAAACGACGCGAAAGCGGCTGGCGTCGTGATCGATTGGGAGCAGGTCGATCCCGCCTACAAAAAGGACATTACCGTCTTTCTCGACCGCTTTACCGACGCGTTGCATTACGATGACAAACAGCTTTGGCTTTGCGTGCAGCCCGGCCAGGACCTTGATTACATCGACTTCGAGGCGCTGTCCGACAATGTCGATCGCTTCGTCGCGCTGCTCTTCGACGAGACTTCCGACATTGATGCGCCAGGTCCGCTCGGCTCGCGGCGATGGTTCGAAGGATGGCTGAGCGTGCTCATGGATGGCGCGGAGACCAAACAGTGGATCATCGCGCTGGGCAGCTATGGCTATGATTGGACGGGCGGCGCAAAGAAGGCGGAGCTGATTAGTTTCCCCGAAGCGATGAGCCGCGCGAGCTACGCCGAAGTCGCCGGGGTAACCGTGGCCGCACCAGACTACAACCCGTATTTCTATTACGAAGACGCGGACAAGGATCACTCGGTTTGGTTCCTCGACGTGGTGACATTCCTGAATCAACTGCGCCAGGTCCGGGAGGCGAAGGCGGGAGGAGTCGCGATCTATCGACTGGGCACCGAGGATGTTTCCATCTGGGATGCGCTCAATGTCCCTCACGATCTTAAGATGAATGACGCATCGCGTTCTCTCCTCGAAGTTCTAAAAGGCACCGACACGATTGCGGACGTGGGGGAGGGCGAAATCGTTTCAGTCGATGAAAGCCAGTCGGACGGTCTGCGCACGCTGGCCGTGGATAAGGATGGCTATCTGACCGCCGCGTATTCGAAGTTCCCGCAATTCCCGACGCTCTACCATCAAGGCGCCGGCGACCCGCATCAGGTCGCCCTCACTTTCGATGATGGACCCGATCCGAAATGGACACCGGAGGTGCTCGACATCCTGAAAGCAGCAAACGTGAAGGCGGCTTTTTTTCTCGTAGGAGCAAACGCGGAAAAATACCCCGGACTCGTTAGGCGGATCGTGGCGGAAGGCCACGAGATCGGAAATCATACCTATTACCACCCGAATCTCGCCCTTTGCTGGCCCGAGCACGTCCGGCTGGAGCTCAATGCGACGCAGCTCCTGCTCGAAACGATTACCGGACGCTCGACGACACTTTTCCGGCCGCCCTATGCCGCGGACACGAGTCCTTCGAAAATCAGTGAGCTGACTCCATTGCAGATTGCACAGGATCTCGGTTACCTCGTCGTGCTGGAGAACATCGATCCGCAGGATTGGGCGCAACCGGGAGCCGACATCATCCTGCAACGCATAAAACAGCAGCGCCACGACGGCAGCATTATTTTGCTGCACGACGCTGGTGGCGATCGCGAGCAGACCGTCGAGGCTCTGCCGCGGATCCTCGATTATCTCCAGACGCGCGGCGACTCAATCGTGTCGCTGAGCACACTGGTTGGCACGACGCGCGATGCCGTGATGCCCCCGATACAAACGAAGGGGCGATCGCTGAACCATTTCGTGTCTGGAGCCGGGTTCACGATTTTTCACGCCGCGGAAGAATTTCTTTGGGCGTTCATGATTGTCGCAACGGCCCTCGTCGTGTTGCGAACGCTTACCGTCATCTGGCTGGCCGCGCGTTTCCGTCGCAGCTGCTCGGGAAGTTTCGCGGAACCGATCAGCGTAATCGTGGCTGCGTATAACGAGGGAAAGGTGATCGCGGAGACTCTGCGTGCGGTCCTCGCGACGGATTATGCGGGCGAGGTGGAAGTGATCGTCGTCGATGATGGCTCGCAAGATGAGACGACCGCCGAAGTGGAAGCCGTGGCGGCGAATGATCCGCGCGTTCGTTTATTGCGCCAGGAAAACCGGGGGAAAGCACGCGCCCTCCAGCGGGGTCTGGCCGCGATCCGCACCGGCATTGTAGTCTTTCTCGATGCGGATACGCATTGCCAGCGCGACACGCTCCGGCGTCTCGTTCAGCCTTTCGCCGATGAGCGCGTGGGCGCGGTTTCGGGTCATGCGAAGGTGGGAAATCTGCGGACGTTCATCGCGAAGTGTCAGGCGCTCGAATACACCTGTGGATTCAATCTCGATCGCCGCGCCTATACACGTTGGAATTGCATGACAGTTGTTCCCGGCGCGATCAGCGCGATTCGAAAATCGGCCATTGACGACGCCGGTGGCCTCAGTCTTGAAACGCTGGCCGAAGACACCGATCTGACACTGGCCCTGCACAAGCGAAGCCAGCGGATTGTTTACGTGCCGGAAGCAATCGCCTGGACAGAAGCGCCCGAGACAGTGCGCACGCTCGCGCGTCAGCGTTTTCGTTGGGCCTACGGCACGCTGCAATGCCTTTGGAAACATCGCGACATGATCTTCAACTGGCGTTACCGCGCCCTCGGCTGGTTTAGTTTGCCGAGCGTTTGGTTTTTCCAAATCATTCTCGTCGCGATCACGCCCATGGTTGATCTTTTCCTGCTGGCGTCCCTTCCTTTTGGCGCATGGCGCGCCGTGCTGCCCTTCGTGATCGCATTTCTTAGCATGGACGTGCTGCTCGCGACGCTGGCTTGCATTCTGGAGCGCGAGTCCGTGCTGCGCGCGTGGCGTATTCTGCCGATGCGATTGATCTACCGGCCGATGTTGAGCTACGTAATCTGGAAAGCAATCTTGCGCGCCGTGAAAGGCGCCTTCGTCAGCTGGGGGAAACTGGAACGAACGGCCTCGGTGCCAGTGCAGGTGTGAAATTCGCTTCGCGTCAATCCCTCGCGACTACGGTGCGATTCGGGAGCAGAGCCATTTCTCTTCTTGCCGCAGCTGTCCTGATTTGCGAGGGCGTTGGTTGTAAAAGGACCAGCAAATCCGTTCCGCCGGATCCAAACGCGCCGGTCGAAGTCATCCTTCCGGAGCGCGGTGTCTACACGGGCGCGTTCATGGATTTCGGTGACGCGGAAGACGAAGTCACCCTCGAGATGATCGAAGAATTCGAAAACATGGTCGGCAAACATCAGGCGATCATCGCCTCCTCCAGCTATTGGGGTGAGGAGAGTTTTCCGACTCGGAATTTGAACGTGATCTGGCGTCATGGCGCGTTGCCGCTGGTCTTTTGGTCGCCGTGGGATCACCCTTACGAACAAAATCGCGGCCCCGATAAGTTTGGCCTCAACGCCATCATCGAGGGAAAATGGGACGCCTACATCGATAGATGGGGTGACGCGGCACGCGAATTCGGCAAGCCGATGATCGTCGCGTTTGGGGTGGAAATGAATGGCGACTGGTTCCCGTGGTCGGGCTGGTTCTACGGCGCGGATGAACTGGTCGGCGATACGCCAAATCAGTGGGAGGGACCGGAGCATTTCAAGAAGGCGTATCGCTACGTAGTTGACCGCGTCCGCGCGCGGGGCGCCGCGAACATCAAATGGATGTTTCACACGAACAATTACTCCTACCCGCTCGATACCTGGAACTTCGCGGCGGCGTATTACCCAGGACCAGGCTACGTCGATTGGCTGGGACTTAGTGTCTACGGCCAGCAGTTCAAAGACGAACCGTGGGCGAACGTTCCATCACTAGTCGATTGGCCTTACGAAGAGATAGCGCGGCTTGATCCGAAGACACCGATCATGATTGCCGAATGGGCGACCGGCGAGTTTCCGCGTTCCGGTAACAAGGGCGCCTGGATCCAGGAAGGACTCGATCTTTTTCGGAAGCGCTATCCTCGCATAAAAGCAGCAATCTATTGGCACGAGCGCTGGCAGAATCCGGATCAAACTTACAGCAACCTGCGCGTCAATTCGTCGGTCGAATCGCTCAACGCCTATCGGAACGGCGTCGCCCATCCGGACTGGTTGGGAAATTTGGTTCTGCGTCCGCTGGCGGAAAAAAGATGAAATCTCCGCGCGGTGCTGCGTACATCTCCCCCAGTCGTTGCTGTCATTCCGAGCCACACAGACGGCGAGGGACCTCTCAGGAGTTAAAACACCACACGAATCAGAACACGCACGACATCAAAACCGTGTTGTGAATCCCAGGTGACGTGGACATAAGAATTGCAGTTATGAGGTCCCTCGGCGTCTGCGCGCCTCGGGATGACAGAGAAAGAAGCTCGACAGAATCACTCCGCCCGCAGCGCGATCATCGGATCGACCCGAGTCGCGCGACGCGCTGGTAACCAGCAGGCGAAAAGAGCCACGAATGCGAGGAGAAGTGTGACGCCGAAGAACGTGACAGGATCTGACGCGCTCACGCCATACAGCACGCTCTTCAACAGCCGGGTCGCGCCGAAAGCGATTAAGAGCCCGATGACGGAACCAATGAGCGCGAGTGTCATTCCTTGCCGCAAAATGAGACTGCGCACGTTCTCGGACTGCGCGCCGAGTGCCATGCGCAATCCGATCTCGCGGGTGCGGCCCGCGACGACGTAAGACATCACGCCATAAATGCCGACCGCCGCCAGCACAAGTGCGAGCATGCCGAAACTGCCGAGCGCGCCCGCTGCCATTCGTGCCGGGAAGAGAGGAATCTTCATGTGCTCAGTCAGCGTTTTCACTTCGTAGAGCGGCAGCGTCGGGTCGAGACTTCGCAGTTCGCGTTGCATCGCGGCGAGCGCGGTCTGCGGATCGCTTTTCGTGCGCGCGACCAGGCTGACCGATGTATTGTAATCACGCAGTTGTGGACGGAAGAGCGCTGGCTTCGGATCCTCGCCCAAGCTGTTATATTTTCCATCCCCGCAGACGCCGAGGATCTCCCAAAACGGTTTATCCGGGCCGTTGAAATTGAAACGCTTGCCGATCGCATCCTGCCCCGGGAAGAAACGGCGCGCGAAAGTTTCATTTACGATCGCTACGCGCATCTCGAGTTTGTCTTCCAGTTCGGTGAAATCGCGTCCACGCAGCGCAATTCCCATGGTGCGAAAGTAATCCGCGGTGACAGAAGTCGGGATCGCCAGCGGCAGCTCGCTGCTGCTTACGTGCGGTTGTCCCTCGAGATAAATCGTAGTGTTACTATTGTTAAGGCTGAGCGGAATGTTATCGGTCAAAGCCGCCGATTCGATGCCGGGCAGCGCTCTTATTCGCTCGAGCACTTGCTTTTGAAACGCGCGTCCTTTCGCTTCGTCGTAACCCTGCAAGCCGACGTCAAAAGAAAGTGCGACGGCATTTTCGGGATTGAATCCCGGACGCATTCGCTGCGCTTCCTGCAAGCTGCGCACGATCAGTCCCGCGCTGACGAGTAATACTAATGAGAGCGCCACTTGTGCGACGACGAGGGTGTTACGGAGGCGCGAGCGACGGAAGCCCGCCATCGAAGATTCGTCTTTTAAGGCCGGCACCAGCTCAGGTTTGGAAGATTGGAGAGCGGGAACCAGACTGAAGACCAGACCCGTCAGAACCGAAAGCGCGAGCGTGAATGCGATCACGCGCCAATCGATGCGCAGATCGAAAACCAAAGCGAAATCGGTGGGGAGTTTGATTGCCCTGACGAGTTGGTTGATCCACGCGGCGACCAGAATACCGCAGAGACCGCCCGCGAGAGAAAGCATGACGCTTTCTGTCATCAATTGCCGGACGAGCCGCGCGCGGCTCGCGCCGACGGCAAGGCGGATGGCGATCTCTTTGCGGCGTTCGGTGGCGCGAGCGAGAAGCAAATTGGCGAGATTGACGCAGGCCAGCAGCAAGACGAGGGCACCGACCGCTGTGAGCACAGCAGCAAAGGCAAAAATGGAATTCCGGATTTCTGGAATGAACAAACCGGGCGGGATTAGCTCGAGGCCGCGGCCTGCATTTTCCGCTGGGTGCTCTTTTCCCAGCTCGAGGGTCACCGCCTTGAGCGATGCTTCGGCCTGCGCCTTAGTCACGCCCGGCTTGACGCGGCCCACTACGAAGAGGTTATCGCTATCGCGCTGCTCAAGCCATTTGCTGCCCGGTTCGATCACTGGTCCCATCATCAGGGGCACCCACATTTCCGGCGCGTAGGCAACTTCGGTTCCGATGAAGCCTTTCGGCGCGACTCCCACGACTGTGAAGACAACATTGTTCAGGGAGACGGTCCGTCCGACGATGGCAGGATCGGATCCGAATCGTTTTTGCCAGCAGCCGTAACTTAAGACGACGACCGGATGCGAGCTGGGAGTCTGATCTTCTTCCGGGAGGAACCCGCGGCCGAGTGCGGGTGGCACGCCGAGGACGTCGAAATAATTCCAGGAAACGACCGTGCCCCAGACGCGTTCGTTGTTTTCGTTGTGGCTCAGACTCGCGACCACGATCCGGTAGGCGATCAATCCGGAAAAGACCTGATTGCGGTCGCGGTAATCTTTGTAATTCAGGTAGGACTGGAGCGTGTAGTCGGCGCCATTGTGCAGCGTGCCGTAGAGCTCCTGGAGCTCCGACGCATTGCGAACCGGTAAAGGACGGAACACTGCGGTGTCGACCAGGCTGAAGATCGCGGTGTTCGCTCCAATCCCGAGCGCCATCGAGATGATCGCGAGAAAGGTGAAGCCGGGACGCTTAAGAAGTTGGCGCGAGCCATAACGAAGATCTTGGAAAAGCGTCTGCATTTTCGCGAATTCCCAGATGAGATGCGCGCCGCATGCGATTTGGATTCAACTATTCTCCCGCTACGAAAACTGGGAGGGCGAGGCTCCAGCCGAGCCGAAGCACGCGTCCATGAACAGACGACAGCTCGGCCGGAGCCTCGCCCTCCCTATGGTTTTTCCTTCGGCAGCGGCTGCTGCCAATCGAGAACGAGCTTCCACGATCCAGCGGCGTCAGTTTGCCAGATCTGAAAAAAATGACCGGCCTCAGCGCCTTCGCGGCGAGTTACGGAATACTTTCCGTAGGTGTACGCGAGATCGGCCGACTGGCTCATGCCGCTCCCCATTGACTCGAAGGACATCTTGCCGCCCTTCGCACTTAACAAGGCGCCGGCCGCATTCTTCCCGACCGCGGGGAAACTGCCATCGCGGTAAACGCGGATCTCCTCAGCGGCGACTCCCAGTGGGGCGTCGACTGAGTTGGCTTTTGCAACCTCCACAAATTTTTGTTGTGCTTCTTGCAGCGCCTTGCGGCGGGCGTCGAAATCGATCTTAACATTTGAGCCGTCATCAAGGACGGACATGCGCAGTGGCTCGGGTTTGCTGACCGGCTCCGGGTTTTCAATTCCAAGATCGAGCGCCACCTTCCACGAGCCGTCCTTCTGTTTCTTCCAAATGGAAACAAATTGTCCGTAACCGAGGAATTTTTCCTCCTTCTTGTTCGCTCTCCACTTCGCGGGACCGGTGGTGTATCCGAAGTCGGCGCTGCGCGCCATGGCGGCGAATGTCGGCTCCCAGATCAGATCAAGGCCGGTTTCGGCGCGCTTTTCCCAAACTTCCTTGCCATTCACAGGTCCCGGTCGAAAAACAACGGCGTCATCGGCGAGAAAAGTGAGGAATGCGGCGCGCGTCCCCTTTTCCTGGGCGGCCTGGTAGAACTTCCTCTCGGATTCTACCATGGTGCGGGCCGCTTCGGCCGGGCCCGGCTCGGCTGCGCGAACCACAAAAGGCCCAGCGAGGAGACAGAGCAGGAAAGTGAATGAGCTTTGGCGGAGTTGCATCCCACACTCTGCAACGATTCGTCGATCCTCGGCAACAAATGTGGAAGCTTTTCTTTTCCGGCGGTTCGACTAAAACGCTCTCGTGAACCTGGAAGAAGGAGCAGCGTGGCTGGAATCGCAAGGCCGAGACCCCATCGTAATTCGCGGGAACTGTTCGTTAGGGAGATCGCTCAAGAGCTCCGTCGTTCTCGATTCACCGAAGGTCTCGCGCCGCCATGCCATCATCAATTTGCAAAATGTCGGAGAGTTTTGGCTCATCGATCTCGGCAGCAGCAACGGAACCTTGCTGAACAAGCGTCGCGTTCACCAGCCTGTCCGGCTTTGCCACCTGGATCAGATCACAATAGGTGATACAGCGTTTACCTTTCGGCAGCCTGAGGAGCTATCCCGCGAGTTCCGTACCACGGTGGCCGAGCGGACCATCCGCGAGACCGCGAATATTCCCGTATGGCTGCTGGTGGCCGACATCGAGAATTTCACGCCGTTAAGCCGTAGTCTGGTCAGCGACAAACTTGCCACCCTGATCGGAGGGTGGGTCTCCGCGTGCAAGGAGATCATCGAAGAGCATCAAGGTATGATTAACAAGTATCTCGGCGACGGGTTTCTCGCCTATTGGCGCGAGGGCGAAAAAGCGGCGGAGGATGTCGCCGCGGCGCTCGCTGCTCTGAAGCAAATTCAGACCCAAAAGCCGCGCTTCAGAATCGCATTGCATTTCGGACTGGTCGCGGTCGGTGGCATGGAATCGATGGGCGAAGAAAGTTTGATGGGCCGAGAGGTCAATTTCGTTTTTCGAATGGAGAAGCTCGCCGGCTCGTTAGGTATCTCGCTGCTCACCAGCGTGGCCGGCAAATCAAAACTAGAGTCACTGATCAAATGCGAGGCTGCCGGCGATCACGAACTCAAAGGCTTCGAAGGCAAGCACGAGTTCTTTAGCTGTTGAAAATCCCCCGTAGGAGCAAACGCTTTAAATCTCACGGCAACTTCTTGAATGTCCCGGAAGACATTCCCGATGGCCAGCCATGGTCCGTGACTACCGCTGTCTTGCCATCGGGTGCAATGACCATGGTCCACTTTTCGGCCAGAAATGTCCACGAAAGCGTATTGCCCAGCGCGGTGGCTCGGCCGCGGCGGTCTCCCCAAAACGCCAGGCCTTTTACAACCGCTGAATCCTGCGCTGGATTGACGATGAGGGTGGCACTAACCCCATTTGAACCGCCAGTGTCACTTAATGTTCCCTGCCACGTTCCCGCGAACGGGGTCCGATTGGGAGTCGACTGACTTTGCGGCGATGAAGCTTTTTGCCGTTTCGTTGAACTTTCCGAACTCTTACTTGTGACATCGGGTTTGATTGTTCGTTTTGGTTTTGGCTTCGCGGATTGCTCAGGTGCGGGCGTCGGACTCTCAACCTCCGAGATCGGTGCGGGAAGCCGATTCGCTGTGACAAAGAGCAATGCGGCAATGAGCAAAAAGCGAAACATTCGATTCACTGATATCGAAGTTTTCATTGTGCCGGCGCGGGTTCTGATGTTTGGGTTCATCGTGTTGCGGACACATTCAGCTCGGCAGCCGATGCGTGCCCCCCATGTCCCGCTACTGCCTCCAGCCGGATATAAGATGCTCTGGTTGCTGTAAACGTCGCGGTCTTTTCAGTGTGGTCGTCCATCCAATTACCGGTTGTGATCAGGGTAAAGTTGGATCCATCAGTGCTCGCATAAACTCTGTAAGTTATAATGTTACCATTTAGACTGCCTGGCCCGCCGTCTTGGCGCGGAAGATAGTGGAGCGCGTTCGCATTGTAAGTTCCACCAAGACTCAACAAGATTGACTGAGGCAGGGATACGGTTGGCGCCGAGAAGAAGTTAAAATCCGTGTGCCATATAGTGTTAACCTTGCCGTCTATGGCCTTGCTGGCCTCATTGCCGCTATGTTGGCTAGTGGCGCTGGCCGTCATTTGGGATTGCGGAATATCGAATGGCTTCCGATTAGACGCTGCCTCACTTTTCGACTGCGGTGAAGGCGTTTGCCGTCTTGTCGAAGGTTCCGAACTCTCGCTTGCAACTTTCGGCTTGATCGTTCGTTTCGGTTTTGGCTTCGCGGATTGCTCTGGTGCGGGCTTTGGAGTTTCCGGAATCTCCGAAATTGGTGCGGGCAGCCGGTGAGCAGAGATCAAGAGTATGACAAGACAAAGCCAAAGACGGGTCACGTTCATTGTGAACTCGAACTGTAGGTGATGGTCATCGGGACCTCCCTTGGGCAATTCGGTGTCGCGTGCCATTGGCGCAGGGTCGCGATGGCGGCCTGATCGAGAATCGCTGAGCCGGTGGATTGGCGCACGGTCACGTCAATTATGTTTCCCGTTGGTTTGTCGAAATGCAGCAAAAAGACACCCTGTCCGCTGAGGTGTTGGTCGCGCGCTTCGGGAGGGGACTCGGGACGCGGCCCAGACATGGAACCAGACGGTGACAAGGCCACAAAACCATTACCCGAGCTGTCCGTGCTTGCTTGAGGCGCTGTTGCTGACTTTTCCTGTGTGGTCGAAGGCGCGGTGGTGGCAGGCGCTGAACCTCGGCGCAGAGTAGCCGTAGTGCTTCCAAAAAGACCTTTTAGTGTCACTTGCGCGGTCTGCCCGTCGTTATTGGGAGTCAGGGTCGTGGTTCCCCCCAGCGAACCGGTGGGCCAGGAAAGAGTATCGCCGTTCACGGTGGCCTCTCGCGTGCCGCCGCCCAAGTTCTTGCTTATCTGCACCGACGTTGCATCCGGACTGACAGTGAACGTGGCGAATACATGCCCGGTAAGTCCTTGATTGATCTGTCCGCTCCACGCTCCGGCAAACCGCGCGGGGCCTTGCAAGGCTGGAGCCGGTGCAGAACGGCTCGTTGCGTCAGCCTTTTTTTGCGAGGAGGATTCGGACTGCGTCGTTTTTGTTCTGTGTTTTAATTTTGGTTTGGCTGGCTGTTCCGCGGCCGGTGGTTTGTCCTCAGGTTCGATGATTGGCGCTGGAAGGCGATGTGACCCTGCCAGCAGCACGCAAAACGCGAGGCAAATGCGGATTGATCGGCTCATTTCGTCTAGCTCTCAGTCACCCGACGATAAAAAGGTTCTCGGAAAAAGGACCTTTGCGAATCTCCAGGCAATAGTGAGGGACCTGTCACTCCTTCTGCACTCCTGTCCGCGTGAACGTCATCGTCAGCGTGGCTTCTTTCGCGCAGTTTGGGTCTTCATGCCATTGCCGAAAGGCCGTGATGGAGGCTTGATCCAACAGCGGCGAGCCGGCGGATTCAACGACCGTTACGTCGATGACGGTACCGGTCGACTGATTGAAGTGCAGAAGGTATACGCCTCGTCCGCTGAGCTTTTGCCTGGCGGCTTCCGGAGGGTAATCCGGCGCCGGCCCGGTTAAATTCTTAGCCGTGCCCGATGGTCTCGTCCCGGACGACTGCGACTTAGAGACTTTCGCCTGAGTGGAACCTTCTTCATTTTTCACTTTCTGCTTCGAATGCTTCGCTATTGGTTTGGCTGATACTTCTGGCGCCGGAGCCTCGGAAATCGGCGCGGGCAGTCGATGCGCACTCAAGACCAATACGAAGCTCATAAGCGCAAGGCGGTTCTCATTCTTATCGTTTGAGAACGCGTTTCATTTCACGGGAGGTAGCTTTGACGCCCGGCACGCTAATACGCGCACTCATCGGCGCGGACGCGTCTTCGTTTTTTCAGTAACGGTTGATTCGGAGGATGAACTGGTCGCATTGGACGCACCTCTCGTGAGCGTGCCTGAGGCTGTGCCGAGAGGTAATTTAACGGTCACGCGTGCGGTGCGTCCATCCGCATTAGGTGTTAGAATCCAAACGGCCTCACCTAGCAAACCGGTCGCCCACGTAAGGCTGTTCCCACTCACCGTTGCGGTCCCTACGCCTCCTTTGGGATTCACCTGGACGGAGGTTTCTGTTTCGTTGACAATGAAAGTCTGGAGACGGTCTCCGCTAACGAACATATCATGGTAGGTCACCTTGCCTGTCCAGGTTCCCGCAAATCGCTTCGCTGGCGTCACCGTCTGAACTTGCGGTCGTTCCATCATTTTTGTTGGTGGCGGCTTTGTCGATCCTGGCTCCTCTGGTTTGCGTTTCGGTCTGGCTGAATGTTTTGGTTTCCAGTTTTCCTGGGCCGGCGCCGGAGTGGGGTTTTCCGGGGCTTCAGAAATCGGCGCGGGGAGGCGATGCGCACTCGACACCAGCAGGAGGGCAACGAGCACGATGCGCCAGGCCGTTCTCGTTCCTCGCGATCTGGGAATGCGCATCATTTTCACGGAACTATGAACAGTCTGCCGGAGACGGGATCTCTCACTGTTGCTCCATGAGCCTTGTCTCTAACGTCGAGTAAGAGCTTTGTCTTCGGATCAAATGGGTTATAGACGAAGCCGGGCTTGTCGGGCACCTGTTTCGCGGTGGGAACGTCGGCCGGTTGGGTGCTGGCGGTGGTTATAACAGCGGATTTGGTCGTCGGAGCGGAGGCCACTGGGTTCTGAGTTCTGCTGAAAGTAGCGGTGCCATTGACCCCCAGGCCCGACTTCGAAGTTACAAACGCGGTTGTTCTATTGCTCTGCAGCGTCAATGTCCACGTGATTTCGTTGAATAAGCCCGACTTCCAGGTAATCGTGTTGCCATTCACGGTGGCCGGACGTTCGCCCGAGGTCATTTTCACAGAGGTGCCGTCTGCATTGATCGCCAACGGGACTTGGACATTGCCCCACACTCCCTGGCTGATTGTCCCGGACCAACTTCCTGCAAATCTTCCCGGCCCTGAAGTCGCCGGCGCCTTGGCAGATTCGTTGTTGCTACTTGTCGCCCGGGAATTTGCCCTCATCGATCGTTTCCATTTCGGTTTCGATGCCTGCTCGGGCGCGGGCGTCGGATTTTCAGGTGCCTCAACAATGGGTGCGGGCAAGCGATGGGCGGTGCTAAAGAGCAACAGCACGACGAGAGTTAGACGAGGCCAGCCTCGCGCATCGTTCAGATGACTCTTGAATAGCGAAGAGCCGGGTTTTCTGGAAAGCGCCCTCTTCACGGCGTCAAAGTAGCGACGTAAATTTTCCCGCCCGCCGCCTTGTATTCATAGGTCCCGGCTATTCCATCGTCATTGAATCGGATAGTGAAAGATTCAGGTTCCCACTTAACCTTCGCCGGCTTGGAAATGACTTCGTCGGTGACGGCGTGAAGAATTGTGCCGTCCAATACACCGTTGAACTTCACCACCGTATCGCCGCTCTTGCTGCCGTAGGTCATCGTACCGGATTTGCGATCGGCTTCCAGTTTGATAGTAAGTGGAACGCCGGGCCCGGCTTTGTCATCCGTGGTGCGAATGGTCCCCTTATACACAGCCGGGGGATTTGCGGCTGAGATCGTCTGGCCTGTCAGCTTCGCGATATAGGTTTTCCCCCCGGCATTGGACTCGTAGGTCGCGCTACTCCCGTCAGAGGTGAAACGCAGATAAAAAAATTCAGGCGACCATTCAATTCCGGCGGCTATGGAAATCACTTCATCAGTCACTGCGCGCAAAGTTATTCCCTCCTGGGTTCCGCCAAACTCCCAGACTCCGTTAAATTTCACGACCACGTCCCCGCGTTTGCCAGTCTGGGTCATCGTGCCGGACCTCCCATCGGAATTCAGCTTGATAGTCAAAGGCCTGCCTTGGCCGCTAGACGGATCGATTGTTCCTTTGTAAAGCGATGCCGGTTTGTAGAGCAACACCCTGCGCCTAAATGTGTCCTTCAGAGAGAGCGAGGCTCTCAATTCGCTGGGCAGATATCCTTCGAGCATCAACACGAACTTGGCATCGCCAGGCGATAAATCGGCACGTCGAAATGGCGTGGTCCCAAGCAACGTGGCGCCCCGAAAAACCTGGGCGCCGGAGGGAACACTGTTTAGCTCGATGGCCGACTGGGTGGCCTGCAATGTGAGTGTGCCTAGATCAGTAAACTCATTTCCCTTTACCTCGACCTCTTTCTCAATGGTGTCGTAGCCGCTCAATGCGATGCGCATTGGGTATTTCCCGGGCTGAAGGTCTTTAAGCGTAACCGGACTTTTCCCGGCAGACTTGCCCCCCAGCGTCACGGTCGCGCCTTCCGGTGAGGTAGTTATGATCAACCCGCCAAGCGGGATCGCCGGTGCTGGCGCCGGTGCCGATGTGTCGGCCCTGACCGGCTCCGCGACAACGGTTGTCATCTGCGCAGGCTTTGGCGCCGAACGATGGAAACCAAAATACCAAATGCTCGCTGCAAGAAGGCAAAGAACGCCGGCGACGCCCGCGATGATGCTGTAGCTCTGTCGACGCGTCTTGGGGAGCGGCGGCACGTTGCGCGTTTTCGTTTTCGGTGTGGCCAGCGCGAGATGGTCGGCAATGTGGGCGATCGATTGCGGCCGGCGCGCCGGATCTTTCGCCAGACAGCTTGCCACCACGCGCTCCCAACTCTCGTCGATACGATCGCCTTCAATTTCGAGTTCCTTTCGCCGTTGCATCATGCTTGGCGGGATTTTCTCGCGAATCTGGCGATCGACATTACCCGACGAAAAGGGTGGTCTGCTCGTAAGCAGTTCGTAAACGCAGGCGCCGAACGAGTAGATGTCGTCCAAATGAGTGCCGCGCTCCCCGTCGAGCTGTTGCGGGCTCATGTAAACAAGGGTGCCGCTCTTTCCGGGCTGCATCGTCACCTTGCTCATCGAATCGCTCAAGCTGCGTGCAATCCCGAAGTCGGTCACTTTAAGGTCGCCGCGCTGATTCACCATTAGATTGGCCGGCTTGAGGTCCCGGTGAATGATTCGCGCGTGATTATGCGCGTAATCGAGCGCATCGCAGAGCTCGCTGGTCCAGTCGGTCAACTCTGGGATTTCAAAGACTTTGCGCGGTTTGTCCGCGCGCAAATTGGAAAGCGTATCGCCGTCGACGTATTCCATCGAAATGCAGCCCGATTGCCCGTCATGCACAAAATCATGAATGCGGACGATGTTCTTGTGGGTGAGCTCCAGGCTTCGGCGGGTTTCGCGTTTCAAATCGGACAAAACTGCGCGGTCGTGAACGATTAGCTCAGGCAGAAATTTGAGCGCGACCTCGCGTTCGAGTTCCTCATCGCGGGCCAGCCAGACGACGCCCATCCCTCCCCGGCCCAGCGTCTTAATGAGGGTGTAGCGGCCAAAAAGCTTCTGCCCGCCAGAAAATTCTCGCAGGGTAGCATCGAGCCCGTTGCCGGAAGTCTCGCCACTCACGCCGGAAGGTTAGCGACCCCGAAACCTCGGATAAAGCACAAAATGGCCCATGGCTCGTCGCTCGGAGACCGACGGTGGCGTGCTTGGAGTCGATTGACCGATTTCCGAAAAGCAAATGTGGAGGCTTTCCTTTTCCGGGAGTTCGACTACAACGCTTTCGTGGACTTGGAAGAGGGAGCAGCCTGGCTGGAAGCGCAAGGCCGAGACCGAATCGTAATTCGCGGGAACTGCTCGCTAGGCAGATCGCCCAAGAGCGCGGTCGTTCTGGATTCGCCGAAGGTTTCGCGCCGCCACGCCATCATCAATCTGCAAAATGTCGGCGAGTTTTGGCTCATCGATCTGGGCAGCAGCAACGGAACTTTTCTGAACAAGCGCCGCGTTCACCAGCCTGTGCGGCTGTGTGACATGGATCAGATCACGGTGGGCGACACCGCGTTTACCTTCCGGCAGCCCGAGGAGATTTCCGCCGAGCTTCGCACGACCATGGCCCAGCAAACCATACGCGAGACGGCGAACATTCCCGTCTGGCTCCTGGTGGCCGACATTGAAAATTTCACGCCGCTTAGCCGGAGCATGGTCAGCGACAAGCTGGCCACGCTGGTCGGTGGCTGGGTCTCCACCTGCAAAGAGATCGTCGAAGAGAATCACGGCGAGATCGACAAGTATCTCGGCGACGGCTTTCTGGCCTATTGGCATGATGACGAGAAAAGCGCGGAGAACGTCGCGGCCGGCCTGCAGAAGCTAAAACAGATTCAAAAGAATGAGCCGCGCTTCAGACTCGTCTTGCATCACGGGCTGGTCTCGAGCGGCGGGATGCGGTCGATGGGCGAGGAGAGTCTGATCGGCAAGGAGGTCATTTTCGTTTTCCGGATGGAAAAACTGGCTGGCTCGTTAGGTATTCTTCTGCTCGCGAGCGCGCCAGCAAAAGCGAAGCTGGAATCTTTGATGAAGTATGAGCCCGCCGGTGTCCACGAGTTAAAGGGTTTCGAAGGCAGCTACGAGTTCTTCAAGGGCTGAAGAGAGCTCGCATGAATATCAGCCCTGTAGCGGCAGTCTGTGACCGCCGAACGAGTTTTCTGGGCGACGCCGCTTCGGCGGTCATAGACCGCCGCTACAGTTTCAGCTGAGCGTCTCGTCTGCCGCGCGCTCGTTACTTGGCGCGATGATAGATGAGCCCGTTCGGGTCGTTGATCCTGGTCAGCTCGTCTCCCTTGAGCTTGTAGACGGAGGTTTCAGCGATGGGCGCTCCAAAACCTTCGACCACGGGATTCGGAATTGTTTTCGGAGCCCAATCCGCCAGCTGACCCGAGCTCCACTGAATGGTGAGGCTGGTTCCTTGTTCGGTGCAATCGATCGAACTGTAGGTCCATCTCCGCTGCAACTCATAGATGGAAGCGTAGAATGGCTTGTCGGGTGAGGAAGCGTTGGTGGTGTCGAGCGTCTTGGTCGCTTTCCCCTCCTTGATGATCATGGTGAAGGTCCGGCTGATCATCTGCTGGCTCTGGGGGTTGGTCTTGGATTGCGTGGCCAGCCAGGTGCCGTCGAACGGCCGCTTCGATTGCCGGGAGGACGACTCTCTCGAGGTGGACTGTCTCGGCGTTTGGGTGCGACGCGGTTGCTGCTGCTGTCTGCTTTGGTTGGCCGCATGATCAACCAGCGCCCGGACGATGCTATCGACCTGTGCCGCAAGCGGAGGCGCTGCGGCGGTCAACAGAAAAAGAGGGAGCACGTATTTAATTGTGTGTTTCATAGTCTTGGAATTAACCACCGCCAAAATCGTTCAGAGGCACAACAAGCTGTCCAGCATTCGCAGGTTGTTCAGCGCGTGGCTCCTCTTTACGCTCCGTCGTCACTTTGGGAGGCTCAGTCACCGCTTTGGCGTGCTCAGCCATCGCCGAGCTGCGCACGAGAGTGATTGTTCCAAGATCAACGAACTGACCGGCTTTGATCTCCACCTCCCTCTCGACCGGCGCGTAGCCGTCGAGCGAAATGCGAAGCGGGTGTTTGCCCGCGCGGATTCCCTTGAACGTAACGGGACTCTTCCCGGCATCCATTCCGCCCAGCGTGACGGTCGCGCGGGACGGTGACGTATTTAATATCACGCCGCCGAAGGCATTCGCGCCGTGGTCATCGGTGTTGGATACCGCAATTGGCTTCGGTTGGGCCGGCGCTGGTGTGGCGGGTTTGTGAAATGCAAAGGACCATACGGCAATTCCTCCGATGAAGATCACCGCCGCCCCGGCCGCGATAAGAGCGATCGGGTTCGATTTCAACGCAACGACGGACGCGAGAAGCCCGCCGCCCTTCGCTTTATCTTCGGACGCCTGCCGTGCCCGCGCCGTTTTTGGCGAAGCGATTTCCAATTTCTGCGCAATCTCCGCGAACGACTGCGGACGGCGCGCCGGCTCTTTGGCCAAACATGCGGCCACGACCCTTTCCCAAGTCTCATCGATCGGTTCGCCCTCGATCTCGAGTTCCTTGCGACGCAGCGTCATCGACGGCGGAATTTTTTCTCGAATCTGCCGGTCGACGTTGCCGGAGGAAAAGGGCGGCTTGCTCGTGAGAAGTTCGTAAGCGGTCGCGCCGAAGGAGTAAATGTCGTCGAGGTGACTGCCGCGCTCGCCATCGAGCTGCTGTGGACTCATGAAAACCAGGGTGCCGCTCCGGCCCTGCTCCATCGTGAGCATGCTGACCGAATCACTCAAGCTGCGCGATATGCCGAAGTCGGAAACCTTGAGATCGCCGCGCTTATTCACCATCAGGTTTGCCGGCTTTAGATCCCGGTGAATGATGCGCGCGTGATTGTGCGCGTAATCGAGCGCATCGCAGAGCTGGCTCGTCCAATCTTTCAGGTCGTGCGTTTCGAACACCTTGTGCGGTTTGTCCGCACGCAGATTGCCAAGCGTGTCGCCGTCGATGTATTCCATCGAAATGCAGCCCGACTGGTCGCTGTGTACGAAATCGTAAATACGGACGATGTTCTTGTGCGTCAGATCGAGGCTGCGCCGGGTTTCGCGCTTCATGTCACCGAGCACTGCGCGATCATGAATAATGAGCTCGGGAAGAAATTTGAGCGCGACATTGCGCTCCAGCTCGTCGTCGTGCGCCAGCCAGACAACGCCCATCCCGCCACGGCCGAGAGTCTTGATCAGAGTGTAGCGGTTGAAGACTTTTTGCCCGTTGGCAAAGTCTCGCGTGGTCGCATCCAGTCCGTTGCCCGGGGTTTCGCCACTCATACTGCTAGGTTACTCGAACAAAAAAACCGCATAAAGCAAAAAATGGAGTCTTGGCTTGACGCTGATCCATAACGATCCCAGTGCACCGACATCGCCGCTGTCATCCCGAGCCGCACAGACGGGACCGCGACCATGGGAGGAGCGCCGATCTCACAACTGGCCGGAGCGCGTCCTGCCACGCAGAGATTTTCCACGCAGTTGGGTGGTAGCACGTTTCCCACTCATGGGAGGCTTCTAATTTCGGTGAGAGGTCCCTCGCCGTCTGCGCGCCTCGGGATGACGGATGCGCCGTTGCCGACTGCGCAAACCGCGTTCATCACCTGGCAGAAAAACTTTCCCACCTTCCAGACAAAATCGAAGATCGGCGGCGTCTTATTCTGATGGCAATGGAACACACGATGCGCCGATTCTTCCGACTCTTGAGACCATTGCTGGTCCTGGCCGCCATCGTATCGTGGGCATCCTGGCACGCGCAGCAAGCCCACTCCGCCGATTCCACGCCCAAGTTGCCCATCGAGATTCCCATGCGGATCGAAGGCGGGATGCCTGTGATCGAGCTGATGATCAACGGCCAGGGGCCGTTTCTTTTCGGGATCGACACGGGCGCGCAGGGGGGACCGCGCATCGACTCGTCGCTCGTGGAAAAGTTGGGGCTGAAATCGACCGGACAAATGAGTGAGACTGATCCCTCGCGCAGGAATCCGCAGGCGGTCGATACCGTGAAGCTCGATTCCGTCGCCATCGGGAATTTCCGATTTAATGATGTCACAGCCGCCTCGCGGAACTTCAAGAACTCTCCGCGGCCGTTGAAGGTGGACGGCATTCTCGGCCTGAGTTTGTTTTCCGAGTATCTGCTTACCCTGGATTTTCCCGCGAAACTGCTGCGCTTCGAGCGGGGCGAATTGCCCAAGGCCGACGGCGCGGAAATCCTCGACTACAAGAGCGAGGGTGGTATTCCGCTGGTGGAGCTGAGTGTAGGCAGCACGAAAATCAAAGCCCATCTCGATTCCGGAAACATGATTGGCGCCTTCGTGTTTCCGACCTCGTTTGTCGAAAAGCTCACGCAGACGTCCAAGCCGCTCGTGGTCGGCCGGGCGAGGAGCGCAAGCGGGGATATGGAGATTCAGCAAGTCCAAATCAAGGAAATGGTGCGGTTAGGCCGGCACGAATTTCCGGACGCGACCGTTACGTTTCCCGCCCTCTCCGACATCGGGAATGTCGGCGCAAAGATCCTCAGTCAATTTGCTGTGACCTTTGATCAGCAACACCAACGCGTCCGTTTGACGCGCGGTGCCTCGCTGTAGCCGCCTCGCTCTGTCGAGGCGTGACGGACGATTGGGTCCGCAGATTGCGCAGATTTACGCAGACTCCTTTCTGAGTTAAGCGTTAGACGTTAGGTGTTAGGTGTTAGGCGTTAGACGTTGGTTGGATGCCCGTTCGGCGTTCGTCTTGTGCGAAGAATCGGATTCCGCGTTAAAGTAAGAACTCACTCGAAAGGCATCCCATGGAATACAGACAACTCGGCGGCTCGGGCTTGAAGGTGCCTGCGCTCAGCTTTGGCACCGGCACCTTCGGCGGCCGCGGCGAACTTTTTCGCGCCTGGGGCAGCACCGACGTCGCGGAAGCGACCCGCCTCGTGGACATCTGTCTCGAGGCTGGGCTCAACATGTTCGATTCCGCCGATGTCTATTCGGGCGGGCTGGCGGAGGAAATCCTCGGCCAGGCTATCAAGGGCCGGCGCGATGCCCTCCTCATCTCCACGAAGGCGACCTTCCAGTCCGGCGAAGGTCCGAACGAGGTCGGCTCTTCCCGCCATCACCTGACCCGTGCGGTCGAGGCGGCGCTGCGTCGGCTCGGCACCGATTACATCGACCTCTTTCAACTGCATGCCTTTGATGCGCTCACCCCGATCGAGGAGGCGCTGCACACGCTCGACGATCTCGTGCGCGCCGGAAAAATCCGCTACATTGGCTGCTCGAATTTCTCGGGCTGGCATCTGATGAAGTCGCTCGCCATCTCGGAGAAATACGGCCTCGCGCGCCACGTGGCGCATCAGGCTTATTACTCGCTCATCGGCCGCGATTACGAATGGGAACTCATGCCGCTGGGTCTGGATCAAAAAGTGAGCGCGATCGTCTGGAGTCCGCTCGGCTGGGGACGGCTCACCGGCAAGATCCGCCGCGGCGCGCCGCCTCCGGAAAAGAGCCGGCTGAGCGGGAAGGTGTCGAATGATGCCGGGCCGAAAGTAGACGACGAGTATCTTTTCAAAGTGGTCGATGCGATCGACGAAGTGGCGGCGGAAACGGGCAAGACCGTGCCGCAGATCGCGTTGAACTGGCTTTTGCAACGCCCCACCGTGGCCAGCGTCATTGTCGGCGCGCGCAATGAAGAGCAGCTCCGGCAGAACCTCGGCGCGATCGGCTGGAATCTCAGTCCCGAACAGGTGGCGAAGCTTGATGCGGCTAGCGAACTGCCTTCCGCCTACCCTTATTGGCACCAGGTGCAGTTCGCGGATCGGAACCCGCCGCCGATTCCGGTCGCAAAGACCTAAACGGATTTCGGAATCTCAAGCCTGCGAAACTCTGTCGGCCCGATCGAATCGACAGCCTCTTTGATCTGACTAGCGGCAGCCTCGATTAGACGCAATTTGTTCGTCGAGAGTTCGAGGATTGCGATTTGCCGACCGGCTAGATTCTGCTGATAGCGAACGCCCTGGTCCGCTGTGATGAACAGATCAAACTCACTTTCGGCGAGATCAAGCAACTCTCCATTCTGGATGTTCTTCCAGCCCATTTGCTGCGCCGTCCGACAGGTATGCCCGTCGAGAATCTTGTGCAGCGGCAACGGCACGCATTCGTCGAGGAGAATCTTCACGCCGGCTCGAGCAACGCTTCTTTCGATTGCTCCAGGATCCGCGTTGCAACCTCGCGGCTGACCGTCGGAAAGCATTCGAGAAATTCTTCGAGCGAATAGTCATCTTCCAAATAGTCGAAGAGCGTCGTGACCGGCACCCGCGTACCCTTGAAGACGGGGGTTCCGCCGAGCACCCCGGGGTCGATCATGATCAAGGACTGCGCAGTCATGCCGGATTATAGCCGATACTTTGCGGTTCGGTAAACATTGGATTGCCATCGAACATCGTTTCGTCCACAGATTGCGCCGTTTCGACAGGCTCAAGGCCCTGAGCTGGCCGAAGGGCAGATTTGCACGAATTCCCTTCTGAGCTCGCTCGCGAAGACTTTCGGAGTTCGGCCACAGGCCGCCGCTCAAAATGGGACGCTAGCGTCGACAACCGGAAGCTGGGCGCGAAGCGCATGACGTAATCCACGGCCCGGTTGACGCGATCGACGTAGTCAAGGTTCGCAAGATTTGGCAAGTCGGGCACGGTGACCGCATTGTAGTCTCCCCGGCCATGACAAAACAAGTGACGACACTCGGTGCATTCTCCGTGAGTTTGGCCGTGAAGAACCTGCCGGCATCCCAGGCCTTCTACGAAAAGCTCGGATTCGAACAAGTGATGGGAGACCCGACCCAGAACTGGCTGATCCTCCGTAACCGGACCATCACGATCGGCCTCTTCCAAGGGGTGTTTGAGCGCAACACCTTCACCTTCAACCCAGGCTGGACGGCCGAGTGCGAGACGCTCGAGGAGTTCACCGATGTCCGGGAGATTCAGAAAGAACCTTAAAGCCAAAGGCCTCGCGCTCGCTACCGAGGCTCATGAATCTACGACCGGCCCGGCCAGTCTGATGCTGCTCGATCCGGACGGAAACCCAGTTCTTATCGATCAACACGTCGACAGCCCGCCGAACTTGAAGAACAAAACGGCGTGAAAAACGTAAACGCCGCCGCACTGCGTGCGCATGATGCGTCCCGTTCCACGCGCAGGGTTACGCACGAACTCCGAGCGACGATCGCACATGCTTCCGCACCGCGCGGGCATCTTGTCGGGCGGACTTCACATCTTTTGCTGTCGCCTCGTAGCCCGGGTAGCGGAATCCCACCGCGTAGTCGTTTAGCCGGAGCAGCGTGGGCCGCAACGCCACCCACGGCGGCTCAACCCGCAGCAGCAGATTCAGCAGCTTGTCGAGATCGTGCGTCTTCGGCGACCGGATATTCGCTTCCTCCAGTCTCGCCTTCAGATACTTCTCGGCAGACTGCTGGAAGTGAAAGCAAGCCTGGTCATGGAAGGAAATCTTGCGCCGTCGAGCCAGCGCCAAAGCAGCCTGATAGTCCGACTCCGCCTTCTTGATCCACTCACGCGTGGACGGCTTCATACATGACGCGGCCTCGCTCAGTGATCTCGAGCATGAACAAATCCTTCTCCTTCACCCGTCGCGCGACCTCGCGCTCATCGCGCACGAGCATATCCACCGGAAAATCCGAGCGCACTTTCATGCGAATAGCCGCGGCGGGATGCCTGCCCAGCCGACGGGCGTTGCGCATCACCACCAGCACATCGACATCCGAATTTTCGTCGGGCTGCCCATTGGCGTGCGAGCCGAAGAGGATGATCCGCTCCGGCTTGAACGCAGCGGCGATGGCATTGCAGTAACGTTTGATGTTCTGCCTCGAAACCATGGAACCATTAAGCACGTCCGCAGGAAACGGGCAAGCGCGTTCTCCCCGGGATGCGGATCACGAATCAGGTCGCCGCCGACCGCTCGAGGAAGCCTGCCCTGAGCGCAGTCGAATGGGTTCGGCTGATGAATCTACCACCGGTCCGGCCAGTCTGATGTTGATCGATCCGGACGGAAACCCGGTTCTTATCGATCAACACGTCGACAGCCCGCCGAACTTGAAGAAAAAAACGGCGGGAAAAACGTAAACTCCGCCGACCTGCGCGGCATCGCCCGTCAGGTTGGCCCACTCGCGCCGGGCAAGCGCCGATCTCATCGCCGTCCCAAGCGTTCCCCTTAGCGACACCATCCTGAAGAGGGTCGCCTTCGTCTTGAAAGAAGGAAAAGCTCCACAAGCAGGAGCGTTAGTAGACGCTCACATGCCGGGAATTGCAGACTGATAGCTTGGGCGTTTGCTTTGGTGCCTTGAGGTGCAACTTTCAACACTCGCAATGAGGGATTCTGTGGACGACTGCACGTCCTCGGAATTACCCCTCGGCGACGGTGGTGTCGAACGTGGTGCTATCTTGATATTGTGGTGCAATATTGGTGGTAACGACCCAAAGAAAATCGCAGCGGTACCTTGCAAACCAAATGAAGACACACTCACCGTCGTCCTCCCGGGATCCGGATTTTCACGGCATCGAACGCAAGTTCATGCAGGTCGCTATCGAGGAGATGCAGAAGTCTCGATCTGAGCACACTGAGAAGAGCGATCCACTGGTTGGTGCAGTGCTAGTCGGAAATGACGGAATACAACTTGGTACAGCACACCGCGGCGGGTTGCGAGTTGGCGACCACGCGGAGTTTACATTGATCGAGCGCGGACTCGGCAACGCAAACTTAGAAGGTTCAACCCTATACGTCACGCTCGAGCCCTGCACGAAGCGGACGGCGCCCAAGAGGCCCTGCGCAGAACGGATAGTTAAGGCACGTGTTGGGCATGTATTTGTCGGGATGACGGATCCAAACCCGGACATTACCGGGCGTGGAGTTCAATATCTTTTAGACAATGGCGTCAATGTGAGTTTCTTCGATTTCGATCTCGCAGCGCGCATAAAGGAGGCTAACGACTCCTTCGTTAACTATTGGACGAACTACAAAGGTCCCCCAACTCCACAGCAGGAATTCGAAGGTGCCTCTAAAACCGAGCTAGACGTCGTCAGTCATGTTGGCTTAGATGTCCTCTCGTCCGACGCGATCCGGAGGTACCTCAAGCGACGCAAAATTAATGTTCGCTTACCGTCAGGCGAGCTTTGGACACTATTCAAGAACCTGCAATACATAGCTGAAGTCGATGGGCGCCTTGTGCCGACCGTCGCCGGCGTCGTGCTTTTTGCGTCTTCTCCTGGTGACATTTTGCCGCAATGCCGCATTTCGATTGAGGCGGTTCGCGACAACCGTACCGTGCAGGCTGATTTCAGTGGCCCATTGATTTTCTTTCGCGATCACCTGGATGATTTCGTGAAGCATCACTTTAAGTATTTTACGGAAGTTCGCGGTCTTGATCGAGTTAGCGATCCGGAATATCCCTTCGAAGCTGTTCGAGAAGCAGCATTCAATGCCGTCCTCCACCGAGATTACAAGGCTGGGGCGCGCGTCCACATCTCGTTAACTGATAAAACCTTCGTCGTGCGAAGCCCAGGCAGTCTACTTGAACCCCTGTCACTTACTGCATTGCAGGAGTTCAATGCGCCGCAATACAGTCGAAATCCTCACATTGCTGTTGCTTTGTATCAACTGGGGTGGGTAGAAGAAAAGGCGTCGGGTCTCCGTCGGATGCGAGATGCGATGCTAGCGGTTGGTCTCCCGAAGCCGAGCTTCGCACACGAAGGGGGATACCTGATCGTCACGTTAAGAGCAGATCGTATTGCAAAACGACAAGCCAGTTTGTCTTCCGAACAGTTGGCGGATTTGTCCGCGCGTGAACTTAAAATCATTGATTTTATTTCTCGTAAGGGATCAGCCACGGCGCAACAGTGCGCTTCTAAGCTTCGCGTCAATGTGACGACCGCGCGTGACGACCTGCGACGATTGATAGCGAAAAAAATCGTCATTCGTTCAGGTTCGGGGCCAAAGATCATTTATTCGCTGGCTGGAAGTTTCGCACCTGATCAAGCGAAGTAAGCTGAACCCAGACGGTGGACACGTTGACGCTGCTGTTGTTTATGCGGCGCGACTGTAGGCCGCACCCGGGCCATACCCGGGCCATACCCGGGGCCATACCCGGGCCATACCCGGGCCACACCCGGGGGCCATACCCGGGCCACACCCGGGCCGTACCCGGGGCCACCCCCGGGGGCCATAACCGACGCCGTTGGAGACCATGAGGGGGCTGCCGCTCGCCGTCCACGGCGATCCCCTCAGCGACGTCACCGTCTGAAGAACGTCGCGTGAGAGAAGGAACAGTTCACGAGCAGGGGCGGTGGCCGACGCGTTGATCGCGCCGACTTAAACATGACCTGCTTGCGTTCCGCAAGATGCAACGAGAGTTTGTCGGACGTAATGAGCAACGAAATTTCTCTCCCTGGATCGATCTCGGAATTCCTTGACCTGCTGAAGAGTCATCACCGTTGGGGACCTGTTTACATTTTTCGCGGCCAAGCGAGGGATCGGCAGAAATGGCCATTACTTCCGAAAGCCGGACGGCCTAACTATTTCGGCCCCGGCTTTACACAAACCGAGGCAACCGATCTGGCGCGTGTTCTGGCAGGCCCACGTTTTCCCCAGAAGTGGGAGGAGGTAGAGCGAATCGGCTACTTATCCCCAATCGACATGGCAGTTTTTAGTCAGTGGTGCAACGAAGCTGCCGCAATTACGAAACTCCCGGACGATAAGTGGGAACGGCTGGCGCTAGCGCAACATCATGGATTGGCAACCCGCCTGATGGACTGGACAAGCAATCCGCTCGTTGCACTGTTCTTCGCGTGCGCTGAAGCTCCGGAGGATGACGGGATCGTAGTCGGTTTCCCCAGCCTTAGTTTGGTAACGAACCATCGATTCGAGGACATAACAGAGATGATGACCTATAACCCGCGACCACTTGATCGAAGGATCGCGGCGCAACAGAGTATCTTCACGTATCACGCTGATCCCATCGTGCCTCTCGAACCCGCGGAGGCCCCCGCATTCCGGAGTCATGATTTGTTTGAGATTACCGTCGCATCTGAATCCAAGCACGAGCTGATGCGGGAACTTTCGTCGCTCGGTGTAACCCGTTCCTCTCTATTTCCTGACCTTGAGGGCCTATCCTGGCATTTGAATTACAGTCGTCAGGTAGTTCGGACTATTCATGCGAAATTCCGTCCGGTGTCGCCTGGAAAACCTCCCCCGGAGCCCGATGGCGGGCAGATACCAAACCCCACCGGATAAGGGCGAACGATCCGGAAGGGTCAGTCTGTGAATCTCGGCAAACCCATGCCACCACCGAATTTCTAAACTAACCCCCAGATGATCCGCTTCGGCGTCGCGCCACTTGATCCAGGCACGTTGCGCTTCTTGCAGGCTCTTGCGCTCTTCCGGCCCTAATTTGTTTCGGAGCTGGGCGTAGACGGTGTCGATAGTCGCGTTTGCCCGCTCCACCGCAGCGAGCTCTTCGGCCCCTGGCGGAGTCTGTTTTTGACCAGAAGCAGAAACGCCAGAGGCGATTACAAGAGCAACGGCAAGAGCAGCGATGGATAAGAGAGTTTTCATAGAATTCGATCAGCGTTTCGGATTGTGAGCGCCCGGGAAACGAAGTCGAGGCGATTCCTTTTTGTAGGGCGTTTCTGCGAAACGCCGCCTAAAGGGATCGGCGTCTGACACAGACGCCCTACAATTGTGCGCGGGGAAGCCCGCCGCCGATGCGTCGGGCCATTTTTGTAGGGCGTTTCTGTGAAACGCCATTTCCCCGCGATCCGGCGGCGTCTGACACAGACGCCCTACAATTCGGCATTCGGTATTCTCGACTGCGTGCTTGGCACGGTGGAACCGCCCCCGTATAAGAACACTTACCATGGCTAAGAAATTCATGAATCTACTGGCAGCGACGATTGCCATCGGCGGCATTGCGACGCTCTTTGCGCAAGAGAAGGCCGCTAACACCGTCTTGGGGACATTGATGGTCCAGGATAAGAACTACTCGCTGACTCACGCGCTCGCCTATGAGACGACGATGGACGAGGCGGAAAGGATCGTGGTGGTCTTGAGTGGTCAGGCGATTTCAGCAGAGAAACTGAAAGAGGCGAAGGCAGAAGAAAAGGATGGCCACGACGCTTCGTTCAATCGGCCTTATCTCAAGCTTGAGTTCACCAAGGCCGGGGAACTCAGTCATTTCAGCGCCGGGGCTGGCATCTCGTTCATGAGCAAGGGGCCGAGCCAGGTGAGCGCGGAGTTAAAGTCACAGAACGGGCGGGCGATTGGCAAAGCCAGCCAGCCGAATGAGACCGAAGGGAATTTTCACTCCGGCTTTGACGTGCATTTTGATGTGGCCTTGCTCGGCACCGGAGGCTCGCTGCCGACCGCGAAAAAGCCGGGCCCCGCGGCGAACGTGAAACCTTCGGTGACGGGAACATTCAAGGGAAACGGCAAAGAGGCGAAGCTGGCATACGTATCGGCACATTGGCGCGAACCGTTTGGCGACAAACCGAGCATGGTATTGGTGTTCACCGAGAAGGATCATTCGAAAGATACGAAGCCCGACTTCAACGCTGCCTTCAGCAAATTCGGCAGCGCATTGATCATTTCGCTCCATGAAGATGGCGAAATCTTTGGCTGCCAGGTAGTCCACAGCGCGCATTCCAAACAGGGCTTCAGCTCGGTCGGCCAGATCAAGACCGACAACTTCGAATTCACGGATGGCAAAGTGCAGGGAGAACTGACTACCGATGGCCAGGCCGAAGTGTTCGGCGAGACTTGGGAGGTCAACCTCAAGTTTGTCGCGCCGCTGGGAGAGATTCCAAAAGAGTTTCAGCCCGCGGATTCCAAAAAGCCCGAAGAGACCGCGCTAGACAAACCCAAGAAGCAAACCACCAAGCCATCGACTGATGAGCCTGGCGACGAACCACCCACCAAGCCGGCGGCCGACCAACTCAAGGTCAAAGACCTGGCTGTGACGAAAGACGCGACCGATTTCGAGTACAAGGCGGTGGTTGAGCACGTTCTCTTCAAGAGCAAATCAGGCGTGAAAGCTGTCTGTGCCGAATTGACCGCGAATCTCAAGGCCCAAGGCTGGACCAAGGAGGGCAGCGACCTGATCACCCCCGCCTCCTCCATCCTCAAGCGGAAGCGAGGGGCCGCCGCGCTGACGATCTTCGTGAAGCCGGAGAATGGAGGGAGCCAGGTGCAGATCTTCACCGAAGGCCTCTCCTGGGACGATTTGTAGGGCGTTTCTGTGAAACGCCGCCTTAAGAAAAAGGCGTCTGACACAGACGCCCTACAAAAGAAGGGTTCGGAGTCTTATTGTAGGGCGTTTCTGTGAAACGCCGCCTAAAGGGATGGCGTCTGACACAGACGCCCTACAATTTCGCCCTACAATTTGTCGCTGGTAGACGCGAACTGGAATGGCCAGTCTTCAGGGTTCGCGACCAAGCCGGCGCGAACAGGGTTTTGCCGCAGGTATTCCCATTTATCAGAGAGCCTTCCTGCCATTTCCAGGTTTGATGTATGGGGACGGCGTCTGGCACAGACGCCCTACAACGGACCCTACAATATTCTTCGTCGAACCAGCGTTTGAACCATTTGGAAAACGCGGCAACCGAGGCGTCGCGATCCAAAGGCGCAACGAGGGCGTGAAGGTGATCAGGCATGGCAATAGCGGCCAGCGTCGTCCATTCATCCAAACGCGAGAATATCCTCAAGCAGATTTCCCATGCGCCGGGGTTTGCCAGAACCGGGCGACGTCTTTCGATGCAGAAAGTGATGAAATAGACCGACCGCTGCTCCCAAGGCAACCAATTCGGAATGCGTGGGGGTCTCGCCATTCGCGATCATATTGTAGGGCGTTTCTGTGAAACGCCATCCCGAAGGATCAGCGTCTGACACAGACGCCCTACAATTATTGAATGAAGCGGATCGTCATCGGGTAGCGATAGAACTTTCCATCGCTCGCCTGGATGGAGGCGATGATGGCGAAGACAACGTTCAGGACCCAAAGGATCGCCAGGAAAACGAAGCCGACCAGGATCAGGCAAAAGACCGCGGCGACGACGTTGTAGATGAGCATCGAGATTTGGAAGTTGAGCGCTTCCTTGCCGTGCGCATCGATCTCGGGTGAGTCGCCCCGCTTGACCAGCCAGACGATGAGCGGCCCGAGCAGGTGGCCGGGGAAGTGAAAAAAGACGCCGAGCAAGGAGCTGGCGTGACAAAGCGCGTTCCAGGTGCGCACGTTGGTGAGGGCGGGGGCGCTGAGAGGCGGTGGTGATGGGTATGAAGTTTCCATGGCGTCTAATGAATGGATGCGGCCGGCCCGCGGTTTGGATTCAAGAAATCGGAAAAATTGCGCGCGCGCAACTTCGCTATTTTGTAGGGCAGTTCTGTGAACCGCCATTTTTCCACGATCCGGCGTTCGCCGCGGCGAACGCCCTACAATTCGGCGTTCAGCATGTTCCGTCTTTGGGGGTGTGGCCGGAGCGGGTCGGGGGCAATGTGCAGCATCGAAGGCATGGGGATGGTGACCGGCGCGCAGAATGTGAAGAGTCGCGGTTCTGACGAGCCTGCCAGCTTCGCTCTCGCTAACCACTACTGATTTATTCATCATCGCGTTGTGCGCGAGATAATTTTCTTCGAGACTGATTTCGGAGAAAAGCCGGTCGAACAATTTCTAGACAGCCTCGACTCCGCGCCGCGGGCAAAGGTTGTGTGGACGCTCGAGTTGTTGCGAACGCAACAGATGGTGCCTTCAAAATTTTGGAAGAAGCTGGCTGGATCGAACCTTTGGGAAGTGCGAACCGAATACGCGGGCAATATTTACCGTCTTCTGGCCGCATCCACGAAAAACAATCGCGTGATTCTCCTGCACGCCTTCCAAAAGAAATCGCAAAAGACGCCGAGGCAGGATATGGAAATTGCTGAAGTGAGGCAGAAGCGGTATCTTCAACGACACGGTTACTTGTGAGCGACGATCTCGAAAAATTTCATCTCCGGAACATGGCAGGCGATCCGCACTATGCGATTGCGCGTCAGCTTCTGGACTTGGGGGAAGCAGTCGCGCAGTTGCGTGGGCAGGCGAGGATGACACGGGGCGAGCTGGGTAAACAGTTGCGCGTCAAAGCTCGGGATATTGCGATCGTAGAGGAGGAAACGCCCCGAGCTCCGGCTGGCCTTCTTGAAGCGGCTCTCAATCTTTTGGTCCAAAGACTTTCGCATTCGAGCAAGCGAGGCGCGGAAGTCCAGCAGTCCATCCGTACGATCCGCCATCTGCGTCCCGCGCTGGTGTCGGTCTAAGACCGGGGCGGGGCGTTAAACGATCTCCGCCGTTGGAGACGATGAGCTGACTGTCGCCGCCCATTTTGTAGGGCGGTTCTGTGAACCGCCGTCTTCCCGCTCTGGCGTTCGCCGCGGCGAACGCCATACAATTACGCGTTCAGCATTTCGCCGTCTTGCGCTTCTTCCCGATGGTGCCGCGTTTCTGCACCTTTCGGATGTAGTCTGGTGCGAAGGGCACCTGACATGCGGTGTTGCCCATGTCCACAGTGACTGGGCCGATCTTTTCGCCGACCTGGATGGCTGTGTCAGTCAGCGATTGCACGTAGGAACCCACCCCAATGACAAACAAGTTCATTTGGCGGCGCACTGCGTTCTCCGCCTGATGAATACTCTTCCGCACCCGCTCCAGGAGCCGTTTCAACTCCGGCAGATCAAGTTTCGAGTCGTCTTTGATGGAGACGAGGCTCCCCAGCGTCGCCCAGCCGGCGGCGGCGGTCAGAGCCTTCTTCGAGTCGATCCACTCCAACGCCAACTCCCACCCATGCGGGCTGCCCGCCGCGACCCACGGCACAGTGGAACCGGCGAGCGGGCTGTGGGTCGCATTCGCAATCCAGCGCTGCAGATCCTTTTTCGTCATCTGCGCATCGTCGGCGATCAACCCGGCCAGATACATCGCGTCGTAGTTACCGGTGTCGTAAAGGTCGAGCGCAAGCTGGTAATCCTTCTTGATGCGCTTCTGGATCTTTTGCAGGTCACTGACCTTGACGCCAAAGCACGGCTCCTTTACGCCGTGGTTGAAGATCACCCTTTTGTAGCTGTCGCTGCCCAGCGGCTTCAGCTCTGCCAGAATTTCTTTTGCGGTCATAAGATTTTTTGCCTAACGAAGGGTTAGCCCGCGGTCCATCCGAGGTGCGAAGACGTTGGCTACCGCCGATAAAAGGATAGTGTCGCGAGTTCACACGACGTGAATGCGATGTGATCCTCTCGAATGTCACTTGCGCGGCAGTCCATCGCGCCAGGCCATCGTTTCTAGTTCGACCCGGACAGCCTCCTCGACGGGAATCACGGGTCGTGCCTGGAATTCAAAAGCAGGCCAGGTCGAGCAGACCTTGTGAACGGTCGCCGGATCGTCGCAGTCCACCAGCATATGCCCACCCCACTCGCCCACTCGCACAACGAACAACTCGATCTTGAAATTGGCTGGCGCCTTCCATTGCGTGAAAACCTCCAGTATCCGCTTCTGGGCATTCTCGTACTCCGTAGGCGATCCTTGCGGACGTTCGAACCAGCTGATCATGTACTTCATCGGTATTCTCCTTTATTGAGTTGATGTCATCGGAACGGTTGTCGTTTAAATGGGCAACGATGAGGAGGATTGCAGAATCGGCCAAAGCTGGCAAGGACGCGCGTTTCAGGAATCTTCTGTAGCGGCGGTCTATGACCGCCGAAGGGAACGATCCCAGAGCGGGACCGCGTCATTTTGCCGCGCGGTCGGCGGTCATAGACCGCCGCTACAGGAAAACTTTCCGCCGCTTTAGACAAAATACGCGTTTGGCGGCGTCTCGTTATTAAAAGACCGTAAAGAGGTCATGGAGAATGTCGTCACTCATGAAGATTGGAAAGTTTGTTTCTCGGAACTTGCGCCAGGGCTTGTTTTGTTCGCCCGCCAGTTCGTCCGGACGCTGCCGGACGCCGAGGACATCGTCCAGGACGCGTTCGTCCGTTTCTGGCGCAAAGAGCATTCAATCGAAAATCGCGCGCTGCTCTACGCGACTGTCCGTTCGGTCGCGCTCGATCTTCTCCGGCGCGATGCGCGCCGCGCACGCCGCGAAGCGAACGCAGCTCTCGAGGTGGAGCAAACCACTGCGCCGCAATTTGATTTCGACGATGGCTCTCAACAAGAGCTGGCTGCCGCGGTCGATCGTCTGCCGGTCGAGCAACGCGAGGTGCTGGTCATGAAGATCTGGAACGAGCTCACTTTCGCGGAAATCGCCCAGGCGCTCGGGATTTCACAGAACACGGCGGCCTCGCGTTACCGTTACGCCCTGGCGGCGTTGAAAAAGAATTTCGTAGCCCATGAGTGATTTCACCGAACTGGAAGCCGAACTGAAGAAGCTGCGTCCGCGCGCGGCTTCGCCTGAACTTGCCGCACGCATCGAGCAAGCCCTGGCCGAAGTATCGGGCAGGACAGCCACGGCGGGTGTTTTGCCGAAGCAGCGCAACTTCCGGTTAAATTGGCTCGGGCTCGGACTCGGTCTCGCCGCAGCGGCGGCTTTTCTGCTGCTGGCCCGAGTCAATGTCGAGCGGCCGGGCAAGAGGCAAAGTGTGGTGGCAATGACACCGGTGCCTTTCGCGCCGCTCACTCCCGCCAACGACGCCTTCGTGCCGGCCGGTCTGACTCAGGTTGTTTACAATACGCGCGACGAGGGACTGCATTTCGCCGAGGGCGCCGATCAACCGGTACGCCGTGTGCGCTCCCAGAAGCGAGAGACGTTGCAGTGGCGCAATCCCGGGACAGGCACGTCGTTGCGCGTTTCGTACCCGAGTGAGGAAGTCACCTTCATCCCTGTTTTCGGCCAGTAAATCTCAGATTCATTCCTAACCAAACCAAAACATGAAAACAAAAACCATCGCAGCAATTGCAGCTTTCAGCCTGCTTCCCGTAATCGGCTTTGCGCAGCCTCCCCCGCCGCCAATTCCACCTAACCCGCCGAATGCACCTAACCCGCCGATTCCACCCAATCCTCCGAAGGACCGCGACCGTGATAAAGCGCCGAAGGTGCCGGTGACATTTCTCGGTGTGGAAACATCCGAAGTCCCTCGCGTGGTCAGCGAACAACTCGGACTCGCGAAAGGCTTCGGCCTCGTCGTCGATTATGTCGTCCCGGACGGCCCGGCGGCGGCTGCCGGCGTGCAGCAAAACGACATCTTGAAGATGTTAAACGACCAGATCCTGGTGCAGCCGGATCAGCTCGCGAAGCTCATTCGCAGTTACCCGGAAGGTACGAACGTCGTGCTGACGATTTTGCGCAAAGGCGCGGAGACGAAAATCACCGTGAAGCTGGCCAAGAAAGAAGTGTCATCGCGCCAGGATTTCTTTGGCCCTGATCCCGGAAAAGATCGGCACCGTCATGACAAGGATTTTGGAATGTTTGATTTCGACTTTGGAGACATGAAGGACCTGGCCGACCTAAAGAATATTGGGCCGTCGATTCGCGATGCGGTCAAGGATGCGCGTCGTGAAGCCTTGCGGGCGAGCACCGAAGCGCGGCGTGAGGCATTGCGCGAGAGCGGCGAGGCGCGGCGCGAAGCGTTGCGTGCGGCCGAAGAAGCGCGGCGCGCGGCCCGGCAGTTCCATGTCTTCAGCAGTGATAACGGCGCAGTAAAGTCGACCACGATCGACCTTGGGAAAGCGCAAATCACGGTTACCGACCCGCACGGTGAGATGAGAATCGAGAAGGTGAATGGCAAGAAAATGTTGACGGCGAAGGATCCGCAGGGCCGTCTTCTCTTCAGCGGTCCGGTCGACTCGAAAGAGGAACTCGACAAGGTGCCGGCGGAGGTACGCCAGCGTTACGACAAGCTGGAACAGAAGGACCTTCCGGGAGTTATTTCCACCGCGTCCACCGATGCGGACGAGGAGGCCGATAATGATAGTGACGACTCGGACAACGCCGATAACGACGCGGACGATGACGACAGCAGCGAACCTTCAGAAGCATCGATGCAACAGGTTTTTTATCAGGCTTTTCCGCGCTCTTTCCGCACGTTCGGCGCGGTCTCGATTTAAGGTTCCATTCCAAGGCCAGGCTCACTACGAGGCATGAGGGGTATCAGGGGCATCCTGGCGGGGGCGATCATAAACACCGTTGCGACCTTGGTTGCAGTCGCGCAGGGCGTTGCACCAGAGGGTTCAGTCAAGGCTGAGACCAGTGTCGCCAGGGAAATCGATAGCTATCTTGACTCTTTGGTCGCGGAGAACAAACTCTCCGGCGTTGTGCTTGTGGCCAGGGATGGTGTAACTATCGCCAGCAAGGCAGCGGGCATCGCAAACAAAGCTACGGGCGCACCGATCATGTTGAACACCAAGTTCAACCTTGGCTCGATGAACAAAATGTTTACGGCCGTTGCTATCGCGCAGCTGGCTCAAGCCGGGCGCCTTTCTTTTAATGATCCTATAAGCAAGCACTTGCCTGACTATCCTAACAAGGAGGTCGCCAACAAGGTAACCATTCACCAATTGCTCACGCATACGTCCGGGATGGGCATGTACTGGAATGATAAGTTCATGGCCCAACGTGAGAAACTGCTGACTGTGGCCGCGCATCTTCCACTCTTTGCCAGCGACCCTCTTCTCTTTTCGCCGGGAGAGAAGTTCCAATACAGCAACTCAGGCTACATGGTCCTGGGCGCCATCATCGAGAAGGTCTCGGGTCAGGACTACTATTCCTACGTCCAGGAGCACATCTACAAGCCGGCTAGCATGACTGATACCGGCTTTTACGAACCGGGAAAGGAGATTCCGAATCTGGCCATCGGTTATTTCAAAATGGGACCTGACGGAAAGCCATTGGAAGAAGCCCGGGACAACACGAACATGCGCGAAGTGAGGGGTGGACCAGCCGGTGGTGGCTATTCCACCGTCGAGGACTTGGTTAAATTTCACATGGCGCTCCGGAGCTACAAGCTACTCAATGAGGAGTACACGAAGCTTGTCACAACGGGCAAAGTGGATGCTGGTGGCCCGATTGGGCGCTACGCCTACGGATTTGGGGACAAGGTGTTCGATGGGAAACATATCGTCGGTCATAACGGTGGCGCGCCTGGCATCGCCGCCAATTTCGAAATGTATCCCGAGTCGGGTTACACCGCGGTTCTCCTCATGAACTCGGACCCTCCCGCGATGATGCCGGTGATCATGGGAATTCGGCAGCGGATCCCGTCGCAGTAACCTTCCAAGAAACAGTCCGCCGGGGCTTAACCCAGCTTCGGCAGCCCCGAACGTTTTCGGGGCGATAACGCTGCCCGGCGGACTGTTTCGAACCGATTGCGTTCACGGCCTCGATCGCAGCTGTTTGTCATCCCGAGTCGCGAATGGTGGATCGTGCGCTCCAGCGCGCGATGACAATAATGGCGGCGGAGCCGCGACTTCAAAACATCGCGCGGCGGAGCGCACGATCCACCTCAGGCCTTCCAGCGCGGCGTCTCTCGACGGCTCCCTCGCATTATCTCTTCGCGCTTTCGCAGTTTTTCATGGCGGGGATCATCGCCGCGCTTTATGTCCGGGCGGCGGCGAGGTTCGACAAAATGGCCGCGGACGCTGTTTCGCAATCCGACAGCTCCGGCAAGTAGAGTCGAGAAAGTAATCATGACACCAGCGCTCGCGATGTTTCTTGGATTCGTGTTGTTCACGCTGGGGATCACTTACTGGGCGGCGCGGCGATCGCAGGGCGACGTTGCTTACTTCGCCGCGGGGCGTCGCATTACGGCGTGGCAGAATGGGCTCGCCGTCGCCGGCGATTACATGAGTGCCGCGAGCTTCTTCGGCTACGACGGATTCATGTTTTCGGTCGGCTGGCTGGTCGCTTATCTCACCGTGCTGCTCGTCGTGGCCGAGCCGCTGCGCAACGCCGGCAAGTACACCATGGCGGATGTCCTGGCCTATCGGTTAAATCCGCGGCCCGTCCGAGAGATGGCGGCGATTATTTTGTCACCGGGCCGAGCGGCACCACAATTTTGCCGAACAATTCGTTGAGCACTTGCGCGAGGCCAGCGTAAATCGCGGAGAATCCGCAGAGGATTCCTTCATAACCGGTGGCATGTTTGAATCCGGCACTCGCCGCGGTGAAATCGCCGATAGCGAGCAGGAAGAACAAAATCGTGAGCGTGGCGAAAACAATTTGCAGCGCACGGTTTAGCCGCAACGTGCCGACAAACATGACGGCGGTGAACACTCCCCACATGGCGAGATAGGCGGCCATCGCCGTGTCGTTGGACGGGGCGCCCCATCCGAGTTTCGCGAGGATGATCAATGTCACGAGCGACAGCCAGAAAAAGCCGTAGGAGATGAAAGCGGTAGCGGCGAAAGTGTTCCCTTTCCTCCATTCCATGATGCCGGCGATGATTTGGGCGGCGCCGCCATAGCAGATACCCATCGCCAGAATCATGCCGTTGAGTTCGTAGAAGCCGGCGTTGTGCAGGTTAAGCAACACGGTGGTCATGCCAAAGCCGAGCAGCCCGAGCGGAGCGGGATTGCCCGTGCTGTCTTTGATTTGAGTGATAGATCCGTTCATATGCAATCTGCGGACGGTTTAGAGGTTAGCGGCATGGGTCAATGCGCAATGTTCGAAACACTTTATCAACGTTGACCAAACGCGAGATAGACTGTCAATAGTAAGCGTTGTTCCATAGAGATCCTCCGGTCGTCGCGGCGACCTCTGGATGATCCGCGTATACTTTTGTGATGATGCGAATCTTTTTGTTCGTCGCCGTGTTAAAACGCCAACCGCGCGCCGAGGCGCGCTTCGCTGAATTGATCGTGCGCGCGAATACGGGCTTGGGCGCGGAAAAGGCCACGACGGAGTGAGATTTTTTCTGTCGTTCCGAACGAAGAGGGGGAACTCAGAAAAGGCCTTCGACTTTCGTCGATAGGAGGCGAAAATTGCAGTCGCGAGGTCCCTCGGCGTCTCCGCGCCTCGGGATGACACGCGTATTCTACATCTTCATTTCTTATGCATAACAAATTCCTGATCGGTTTGATTGCCATCCTCTCGTTAGGCACAGCAACTTCATTCGCGGCCGCACCGACAGCAGCGCCTCCTCCGGACCAGGTCGCCGCCGAATCGAAACGGGCGAATGAATTCCTCGACAAGGTTTTCGACGAGTTCGTTGCCAATCATCCGCAGATCGAATCGCAGCTCGGCCTCAAGACGCATTACGACCAGTGGAACGATATTTCAGATGAAGCGGCCAAACGCGATCTCGACACGGAGCAGAAAAATCTCGCGGAGCTAAAGAAGCAATTCCCGAAAGAGAAGCTTGATGCGCAAACAAAGCTCAGTTGCGAGCTTTATGAATTCAACACCGCGCGCGACACCGAGGCTTATCAATTCCGCCTCGACAGCTATCCGGTGAACCAGATGTTCGGCGTTCACTCCGAAACGCCCACGTTCCTGATCAATATCCACAAGATCGACAACGAGAAAGACGCGCAAGCCTACATCGCGCGCCTCAACGGTGTGCCGAAGGTGTTCGATCAGCTGATCGTGAATCTGAAAGCACGCGAGGACCATGGCGTGATTCCGCCCAAATTCGTTTTCCCGCTCGTGCTCGAAGCCTGCACCAATGTCACGAAGGGCCAGCCGTTTGAAGAATCCGGACCAAACAGCCCGCTCTTCGAAGATTTCTCGAAGAAGGTCGGCGCTTTGAAAAATGTCGATCAACCGGTGCGCGACCGTCTGCTCTCGGACGCACGGAAGGCGCTGACCGATTCGGTGAAACCGGCTTACACGAAACTGGTCACGGCGTTGCAGGCCTTGGAAAAGAAAGCCAACGACGATGCCGGCGTCTGGAAGTTTCCCGATGGCGCCGCGTTTTACGCCTCCGCGCTCCGCCGCACGACCACGACGAAACTCACCGCAGACCAAATTCACGAGAGCGGTTTGAAGGAAGTCGCGCGCATCCATGGCGAGATGCGCAAGATCATGGAGAAAGTCGGCTTCAAAGGCGACCTCCAGGCGTTCTTCAAGTTCATGCGCGAAGATCCGCAGTTTTATTTGCCGCAGACTGAGCAAGGGCAGCAGAAATATCTCGCCATGGCGACGCAGATCGTCGACGACATGAAAAAGCGGCTCGACGAGTTGTTCATCACGAAGCCGAAGGCGGACATCGTGGTGAAGGCCGTGGAGAGATTTCGGGAAAGCTCCGCGGGCAAAGCGTTCTACAATCAACCCGCGCCCGACGGATCACGGCCGGGCATGTTCTACGTGAACCTGGCGAACATGAAGGACAATCCCACCTACGAGCTGGAGTCGCTCGCGCATCACGAGGGAATTCCCGGGCATCATATGCAGATCGCGATCGCGCAGGAGTTAAAAGGCATCCCGAAATTCCGAAAGTTCGGCGGTCGTTACACAGCGTATACCGAAGGCTGGGGTCTCTACAGCGAGCTGACTCCCAAGGAGATCGGAATGTATCAAGATCCATATTCCGATTTCGGCCGGCTCTCGCTCGAGCTCTGGCGCGCGGGCCGGCTCGTGGTCGATACCGGCATCCATGCGAAGCGCTGGACGCGCCAGCAGGCGATCGATTACTTGAAACAGAACACGCCGAATGCCGAGACGGACTGCATCGACTCGATCAATCGCTACATCGTCATGCCGAGCCAGGCGACGGCCTACAAGATCGGGATGATGAAAATTCTCGAGCTGCGCGAAAAAGCCAAAAAGCAGCTCGGCGCGAAGTTCGATCTCCGGCAGTTCCACGAAGTGGTCCTCACGAACGGACCCGTCCCGCTCGATATGCTCGAGGAACTGGTGAACGCGTGGGTGAAGTCCAAGGGTTCGGGCTAATCACAATTCTCGCCGCCGGGCAAGGCACAGTTTTTACGCTTGGCGCGGCCACGATTTGAAGTATCTTCGGATCCATGAAGAACATGATCCGCAGCTCTGTACTTTCCCTCCTTCTTATCGCCGCCTCCATGGCTTATGGCGCGGTTCCGGCAATTAGCGTGACCGTGTCCGATGCCGGCGGCAAAGCCGCGTTCAAGGGCATGACGAATGCGAAGGGTACCTTCGCGACCGCAAATCTCAAACCCGGCAATTATGTGGTGCAGTTCAACTCGACGAGTGGGGCAGTGAAAGGCAACCTTTACGCAATCGTCGTTTCCGCGGGCACGAAGAAGGTTTCGGCTGCCGCCGTTCCCGGAGAGAAGTTCGCCGGTGGCGGCGTGGCATTGAAGGTTGATGTCGGAGCCGGTTTGAACATCACCGGGCAAGTCGCGGCGGAGGCGAACGGTGCAGTTAAGAACGGAAAGAAGATGGTTTGGATACCGCCGCAAGCTGGCAGCCATTTTCCAGGCCATTGGGTGGAGGAAGGTTCGGCCGAAGCTGTCGCGGCTAAGGCCGCGGGCAACATGAGCACCCAAGACGTTAGCAATTTGCAACAACGCATGCATAACCAAGGAGGGAACTAGATCGGCGTCGATCTCTCTCCGCCCAATTAAGTCCGAAAAGCAAAGCCGCTGGACATTTGCCCGGCGATAAGAGACATCTGTCAACTGTTTCGCATTTTTGCTGTCCCCGGGACACATGATCTGGGTTTAACGATCATTAGTGTCGGTTAATGCTGATACGACCCGTCCAACTGAGCGACGCGACAGAGTGGGAGCGAATGCGCCAGGAGCTCTGGCCATCAAATCCCGGTTGGCATGCACGGGAGATCGCCTGCCTGCCTACCGAAGTCACGCTCCCGATCGATTTTTTTTGCTGGGACGCTGAACGAGGTACACATAGATGCGGTCAAATGCTGTTGGGATCGATCTTCGTCTCAGAAGACAACACACTATGAAAACCCTTCAAGTATTCACAATTGTCCTTGCTGCTTCATGCTTCTTCGTCCACGCGAAAGAGGCGCCGATACCCAATCCCATGATTGACTACCCTGGCTTCCTGGAGAACGCCTCTGCCGTCGGCGAACTACGCAAGGAGCGTCGCATTACCGAAACAGAGTTTATTCACATGGCCGCGGAACCGGGGACAATCATCTTTGACGCCAGGAGCGATTCCAAGTTCGCGATGCTTCATGTGAAGGGAGCCAGGCATCTTTCCCTGCCTGATGTCACCGCCACGGAGCTCGCGAAGATCATACCGGACAAGTCCTCAAGAATATTGATCTACTGCAATAACAACTTCGAGAATGAGCCGAGAGCTTTGCCCGGGAAGATGGCCACAGCCTCGTTGAATCTTTACACCTTCAACACGCTCTACAGCTATGGGTACAAGAATGTGTATGAGCTAGGTCCGCTCATTGATATCAAGAAATCTACTCTGAACTTTGAAGGGTCTCTTGTTCCTACGAGGTGAGTCAACTGAGAACACAATGCAGCTCCGCAATCGCTCCGCGGATGATCTTGTTTTCGTTGGGTAGGATACGAGCATGGTAGCTCGTGACCGGGATGGTTTTCGGTTTTTCTAAGCGGCGTCGGCGTCGAAACCTGCGCGGGCAACCCATTCCACCGGGGTGGAGATCCACTCTCACAAGCAACTTTCCGGTCTTTCGACGGCTCCCGCCTGAGGATCAGACTGAGCTCTTGGGCCATGTCCAGGTCTTCCTGGGCGAGAAGCAATTCGAAGGTTGCGGTGGTCTCGAGCTTACCGACGAGATCCGCCTCACGATCGCGGCCCAGGCGTGCCTTCTCCTCCTGCATCGCGAAACGGACTATTATCCACAACTGAGCACGATTCTTGTCTATCCGTCGACCTACATAGCGCCGGGCGAGAGGCACCTTGAGGGGCCTATCTGGGAAGAAGGCGGGCAGAACCTGCTCGGACATACGGCGCGCCGGCTCGGAGTGATCGTTCTTGCCTGGGACGCGGCAAAGCGAGGCGCGACGAATCCCTCGGACGGCCAGAACGTGGTGCTGCACGAGTTCGCCCACCAGCTCGACTTCGAGGACTACTCAACCGACGGCGCGCCAGCACTCGCGACGCGGGCTGAGTATCTGGCGTGGGCGCGAGTGATGAGCAGCGAGTTCAAAGCGCTGCGAGCTGCTGAGGAAACGGGAACGCCCACCGTGCTCGATACCTATGGCGCGACGAATCCGGCTGAGTTCTTCGCCGTGGCGACCGAGGCGTTCTTTGAGCGTCCCCGCGCTCTCCGCGCCAGGCATCCGGAGCTCTACGCCGAACTCGGACGGTTCTTCCATCAGGATCCTGCCCGTCATTTTGCCGAGCCTGCGCCGGTCGATTGAGCGGCGTTCGAGTCGGGCCAACTACCGGCGGAGGGGTTCGAACCCACACACTCTTGCGAGTACTGGATTTTGAGTCCAGCGCGTCTGCCAGTTCCGCCACGCCGGCTGGTCTCGCTACCGTTTCGCATTGGATTGGGTGCGCGCAAGTTCAAATTATGAATCGCGAAAGATCGCGCGCGCCGACGAAATGAGTTGAAAGAGCGCCGGGTGCCGGTGCTAGTCTCGATTCCCAAATGCGTCCCATTTCTTTCGCGGTGATTTTCCTCCTCGCAACCACGGCCGTCGCGGAGGAGCGCGCGGTGCAGTTGCTTTTGCCTTCCCGACAGCTCGAGCCCACGAGCACTTTCGAACTGCGCTTCGCGAATGAAATGGTGCCGGCCGATCAGGTGGGCAGACCAGCATCGGTTTCTCCGCTGGTTTTTACGCCGGCGATGGAAGGACAATTTGTTTGGCTCAGCACCCGGAGCGGAACGTTCGCGCCTAAGGGAGTGCTGCCGCTCGGCACCAAATATCAAATTTCCTTGCGCCCCGGGCTGAAGGATGCGGCCGGACGCGCAGTGGCGGCGGCTCTAAAGGAAACCGCGGAGACTCCGTCGATGCGGGTGAAAGGAGTATCGTTGCTCGGCGGCGGTGAATTGGGGGACGCTCCGGCGACGCCGCGTTATCTGGTCCTCTTCAATGCGAACGTAAAGGCGGAGGCGTGCGCGAAGTTCTTCCGGTTCACGAATGCGACGGCGAAGATCGAGGCGCGCGTCGAGCAATCGACGGCGGCAAAGGGCGATCGGGCTTTCCCGACCTATCACAGCGACGATCAGTCGCTTTCGACCTGGGCGGAACCGCCGCCGGCTCCTTCCGAATCACGCGAGTCCGGTCAGGAGGACGAAGACAAAGACAAGCCGGCTGCCTCGCGGCAAAATATTCTTCTGGTCACTCCCGCCAGACCGCTTTCTCCAGGGAACGATTGGAAGCTGGTGATCGAGCCTGGTCTGCCCGCCGCGGAATGGAAGGCGACCTTGCCCAGGCGCGCGGAAATCATCATCGGCAACGTAAAGCCATTCGCGGTCAGTAGCGTCGCGGCGGAAAGCAATCGAATCGCGGGCCGGCGCGTCATCGTGGAATTTTCGAAAACCTTAGCCGAGGAAATCACGCCAGAAACTGTCGCGCGCTGGATTTCGATCGCGCCGGTGCCGGAAAATCTTAAGGCGGAAATCGAAGACAAGACTGTCACGTTCAAGGGCAAGTTCGCGCTCGGTGTTCGATATCGGCTCGGTGTCAAGGCCGGTCTGCCCGCGCGCGAACCATTCAAGCTCGATCGCGCGCAGACGAATGAAGCCGTCTTTAAGGAAATTGCGCCGCGGCTTTACTTCGAAGATTTCGCCACGCACCAACATCTGGCCGGCACGCGCCGCTTCCGTTTGCTTTCGGTGAACGTGCCTCGCCTTCGCGTGACCGCGCGGCTCTTCACCGGCGACACGACGCCCGTGGCGGTGAAGGCGTACGATCATTACGACGATCACTCCGAAGATTTGCCGGCGGACGAAGTTTACAATCGCGTCGAGGTCGAAAAGCTGCCGGGGAAGGTGATCTGGGAACGGGAGCTAACTTCGGGCGCGGGAGTGGACCAACCGCAAACGCTCCCGTTGAACTGGGACGAAATTCTCGGTGACCACAAGACCGGGGCGGTCTTGCTGACCGCGGAGTCGCTCGATCCCGTGGCCGCAGAACGCAAACGCGTCGGGACGCAGGCGGTCGTCCAACTCACCGATCTAGGCGCCGTTTGGAAACGCGATCGAGACGGTGCCCTGTCCGTTCACGTCTTCTCCCTCGAGAAAGGCAAGGGACTCGCCGGCGTGAAACTTCGTCTCCTCGACGGTGAAACCAAGCAACTGGACGGAGGCGACGCTGTGACCGACAAAGACGGCAACGCAACTCTGCCGGCGGCCAATGAGGCGCGTTGGGTTTTCGCCGAGCGAGAAGGCGATGGGCATCTCATCGCCATCCATAATGGCGATACCATGGTGCCGCTCTATCGCCTTGGCGTTACGGAGAGCGGGGAGGGCGAAGAGGAAGTTAAATCAGTTTTTCTCTTCACGGAACGCGGAGTTTATAAGCCGGGCGAGGTCGTTCATCTGAAGGGCTTCGCCCGTAATCTGGATGACGAGCAATCAAGCCTCCCGGCGGGCAAGACGGTCAAGCTCACGGTGACGGACGCAAAAGACCGGGAAATTTTCAACAAACAGATCACGCTTTCCGATTTCGGTTCGTTCGCGGAGGAGATCAAGCTCCCGGCGGAAACGCTCGGAAAATACCGCATCGCCGCCGCGGGTGAAGAAGGCGACCGCCTGACGGGCAACTGCAATTTCCAGGTGCAGCAATATCGGCCGAACGCGTTCGAGATTACCATTCCGCCGCCACCTTCCACCACCGGACCGGCGCAACTCGATCTCGCGATTACGGCGAAGTATTTCATGGGCAAACCGCTCGTGAGAGCGAAGCTCACCTGGTCGCTCGTCGCGCGGGATGACCCCTTCAAGCCGGAAGGTCTCGAGGACTTCGCCTTCTGCAATGCGATCGAAGATTTCCGATTGAATCGCGCGCTGGATCGCATCTCGCAGTTCAACGCGCAGGGAGAAACGGACGTGGATGCCAGCGGCCTCGCAAAGATCGCCACGCCGTTGCCGATCAATCCGAAAGCGCCGCAGCCGCGCGCGGCCAAGCTGCTTTGCGAAGTCACCGATCTCAGCCAGCAAACCGTCTCCGAATCTCGCGCCTTTGTTCAACACAGTTCAGATTTTTATTTCGGTTTCCGCCGGCTCGACGCGGTTTTCAAGGAAGGTGCCCCTTTGCCCATTGAACTCATCGCGGTGGGGCTCGACGGCAAGCCACTGACCGCACCGGCTAAATCAACGCTTCGTCTCAGACGCATTACCTGGCAGACAAACCGCCTCGCGTCCGCGGGCGACACGACCGAATTCGACAGCAAAGCCGAGCTTCATCTGGAGTGGGAACGTGAGCTGTCGACGACACCCGGCGTGGGTACGGATCGGAAACCGCTCGCCGCGACGCTGCCCGACGCCGTCGCGGGAAAACCGGGCCAGTATTTGCTTGAGGCCATCGGCAAGGATGCGCAAGGACACGACGTTCTTACCTCGGTCACCTTCGAAGTCGCCGGTCCCGGCGAAACAGTTTGGAATTATCGGAATCCTTACGCGATCGATCTGGTCACCGATAAAGAGAGCTACGAGCCCGGCCAGACGGCGACGATCCTGGTGAAAACGCCGATCGCGGGAGACGCGCTCGTCACCGTCGAACGCGATCGCGTCCTCCGTTCTTTTGTCACGCGTCTTAGCGGCAACTCGCCTTCCATCCAGGTGCCGGTCGCGGAAACGGACGCGCCGAATGTTTTCGTCTCGGTCATGCTCTTGCGCGGCGCGAACGACAGCCCGCGAAAAATCAAGGCGCCTGAATACCGGATTGGCTACTGCGAGCTAAGGGTCGCGCGCCCGGGCGACAAGCTCACCGTTCAGGTAAAACCGTTGAGCGCCACCTCGAAACCCGGCGATAAAGTCGAGCTCGAAGCGGACGTGCGCGATGTGAAGGGGAAGCCGGCGGCCGATTCCGAGGTCGTTCTCTACGCGGTCGATGAAGGAGTGCTTTCTCTCACCGACTACAAGACGCCGGACTCGCTCGCATTTTTCAATCTGCGGCGGTCGCTCGGTGTGCAAACGAATCTCACGCTGCCGACGCTTTTGAAGGAGGACGCCGAGGAATCGGATTTCGCGAACAAAGGATATCTGATCGGTGACGGCAAGGGCGGGCCTCCCTTGCTCAACGGCCTGCGAAAAAACTTTCTCGCCTGCGCTTTCTGGAATGCAACGCTCCGGACCGATGCGCAAGGACGTGTGCACGCGGAGTTCGTCGCGCCCGACAGCCTCACTCGCTATCGCGTGATCGCCATCGCCGCGACGAAGCAGAACCAATTCGGCGCCGGTGAGTCGGCGTTCGAAATCAATAAGCCGGTCATGGTGGAAGCCTCGTTGCCGCACTTCGCCAATCTTGGTGACAAATTTGTTTTGCGCGGCGTGTTGCATAACACCACTGACCTCGCGGGCGAGGCGGACGTCGAGCTGCAACTCGATGCGACGGCGAAGGCAGGCGAGGTCAAACGCCACGTCACTTTGCCGGCGCACGGCTCGGTGCCGATCGATTTCCCAACCGAGATCGTGGCGACCGGAAAGGCACAATGGCGCTGGAGCGTCAGCTTCGTTTCGACCGACAAGAAAACGGAGTTTCATGACGCGCTGCAATCGGAAGTGAACGTCGGTTACCCCGCGCCGCTTCTGCGCGAAGTCGAGATGAAACGAATTGATAGCAACGACGCGGACTTGAAACGCATTTCCGATCCGCAAATTCTCGAGGGAAGCGGGCAGGCGACTGTGGATGTTGCGAACACGCGCGTGATCGAGCTGCGCGAATCGCTCCGGTATTTGCTGCACTATCCCTATGGTTGCGTCGAGCAGACGACTTCGAGCCTTCTGCCCTGGCTGATGGTGCGCGATTTGCGTGCGACACTGCCGGAGCTCGCGAAGACCGACGCCGAGATCGCCGACGCGGTGAATCGCGGCGTCAATCTGCTGATGTCGATGCAGACGAACACGGGCGGACTGAGCTTTTGGCCGGGCGGCCGCGAGCCGACCCTCTGGGGCAGCGCGTACGGCGGGCTCGCGCTGGCCGTGGCGCAGAAACAAAAATTCTCCGTTCCGGAAGCGGAGACAAAAAGATTGTTCGGTTATCTGAGCGGACAACTTCGCGGCATGGCGAAGGACGCAACTGGCTACGGACTCTCCGCTCAGTGTCTCGCGGTCTACACGCTGGCGCTGGCGGGCCAGCCGGAGCCGGCTTATAACGATCTGCTTTTTCAAAAACGAGTAAAGTTGAGCGCGGAAGACCGGGCGCTTCTCGCGCTCGCGGTGATCGAGAGCAAAGGCCCAAAAGCGATGATCGACGAATTACTCCGAGCGCCCACGTCAAGCGACGCCTACATCGACCAGTTTTTCGGATCGGTCGCGCGCGAGAACGCCCTGCACTTGCTCGCATGGACGCTGCACGAACCGCGGTCACCGCGCGTGGATGAGCTTGCGGTCGAACTTTTCCGGCGACGAAGCAACGGCCACTGGAGCACAACCCAGGCGAACGCCTGGTCGTTGCTCTCGCTCTCCTCCTACCTGCGTCAGGTCGAAACTGGCGATAAGAATGCTACCGGCCAGATCGTGTGGGACAAAGCGACTGCGCCATTCTCCGTGAGCAAGGACAAACCGCTTGCGACCGCCGCGTTTCCGATCGTGAACAAGACGGCCGCGGAACCCATCCGACTGAGCAAGAGCGGCGGACAAATTTTCTCCGATGTGACGGTCGAGGCCAGGCCGAAGCTGATTGAGCGACCACGGCAGGATCGTGGCTACGCGATCACGCGGCGTTACTCGAAGCTCGGAGATGACGGCCGGCTTTCGGCCGCGGAAAACTTGCGGGTGGGCGATCGCGTGTTGGTGACGCTCGACGTCGATGTACGCCGGCGCGCGACCTATCTGGCGGTGGAGGATCCGTTGCCCGGTGTGTTCGAAGCAATTAATCCGGCGTTCAAGTCGCAGGAAGTTGTCGCGGGGGAAACGCTCGGGACCGACTGGGTGAGCGACTATCACGAATTGCGGGAAGACCGGGCGGTATTCTTTGCAGACCTGCTTTATCCTGGGCGTTACACACTCCGTTATCTCGCGCGCGTGATCTCCGCTGGAAATGCCACCGCAGCGTCAGCGAAGATCGAGGAGATGTACCATCCGGAACGGTTCGGAACGACTGAGACCGCTCACGTCACCACACAATCGCTGCCATGAGCCCGGGCGCATGGCCGGTTCGACGCTTCGCGATTCTCGCCGCAAGATTTTCTTCTGTCGCGCTGCTTTGCATCGTCGCAGGTGAGGCCGGCCTTCGGTTTGTGCCTCTCCCGTCGGCGCTGCTGCGCCCACCGGTGCAAAGCATTGCGTTGCTCGATCGAAATGGAATCCCGTTGCGCGAAGCGCGAGTCGCGGAGCGTTTCAGCCGCGAGCTGGCTCTGGAAGAAGTGCCGCGTCACGTGATCGATGCGGTGCTCGCCGCTGAGGACAAACGCTTTTTCCGGCATCGCGGGATCGACTGGCTCGCCACCATTCGTGCCGGCGTCACGGGGCTGAGCCACGGCCGAATCACCTCGGGCGCATCAACGATCACGCAACAGCTGGTAAAAATTTCGGAGCGCAGACCGCGCACGCTCCGGGCCAAGCTGATCGAGAGCGCGACCGCTCTCCGTCTCGAGCAACTCTGGTCGAAAGACAGAATCCTCGCCGCCTATCTCAATCGGCTCGACTTCGGAAATTTGAACATCGGTCTCGCCTCCGCGGCTGATTACTATTTCGACAAACCAGTGGCTGATTTGAGCGACGCGGAAGCAGCGTTTCTGGCCGGTCTTCCGAAAAACCCGCGCAAATTGAATCCGCACCTGGCGCTCGAGGCGGCGCGACATCGGCAGGAGACGGTGCTGCGCCGCATGCGTGCGAATGGCTGGCTCGACGTGTCGCGGTTCGACCGTGCGCAAGGCGAGGCGCTCACGATCCGCCCGCCGGCCCGCCGTTTTCGAGCGCCACATTTCGTGGAGTTGGTTTTGCAACAGCCGCAGGAAAGCCCGCGGGCTGAGCTGCAAACCACGCTCGATTTCCATCTCAACGAGCAGGTGGAAAAAATTTTGCGGGAACGGCTCTCGCAACTGCGCGATCAAAATGTGCGCAATGGCGCCGCCGTGGTGATCGATAATGCGAGCGGTGATGTCATCGCGCTGGTCGGTTCCGAGAATTACTTTGCGCCCGGCGCAGGGCAGGTGAATGGCGCGTGGGCGCAGCGTTCCGCCGGCTCGACCCTGAAGCCGTTCACCTATCTGCTCGCGCTCGAACGTGGCGCAACTCCCGCCACAATGGTGGCGGACGTGCGCACGAGCTTTCCATCGGCTGGTGGATTTTACCGGCCGGAGAATTACAATCGCCGCTGCTATGGTCCCGTCCGCTACCGGACTGCACTCGCCAGTTCACTGAATATTCCTGCGGTGAAAGTCCTGCTCGCTGCCGGTGGTCCGGAAGCATTGCATGAGCGCCTGCGTCTTTGCGGCCTAACGACACTGAACAGGTCCGCCGAGATCTACGGTCTGGGCCTCACGCTTGGAAATTGCGAGGGGCGTCTGCTCGAGATCACGAATGCGTATGCGAGTCTCGCGCGGCTGGGCGAATACCGGCCCTGGCGCGTTCTCACCACGAACCCGACCGCGGCCCGCCGCTATTCGCGGCCGGAGCTGGTCTGGCAGATCGCGGATATCATGAGCGACAATTCCGCCCGCACGCTGGCCTTCGGCATGAACTCAGCGCTCCGGTTCGATTATCCCGTCGCCTGCAAGACGGGAACGAGCACCGACTTCCGCGATAACTGGACCATCGGATTCACACCGGAGTTTTCAGTCGGCGTCTGGGTGGGAAATTTCGACGGCTCGCCGATGCGCGAAGTTTCCGGCGTGACCGGCGCCGGACCGATTCTCCATGCGGTTTTCGATTATCTGCACGCGAATCGCGGCACGAGCTGGTATCGCACGCCGGTGGAGATCGTGGAGCGCAATGTGCATCCACTCACCGGCAAATTGCTTGCCGATTCGGATGCGCGCGGAGTGCGCGAAAAATTTCTTTCCGAGCGGCTTCCCGCGGCGGAGTCGCCGGCCGATTATGATGCGGCTGGCAACGTCCAGCTCGGACCAGAATATGCGGATTGGTTTAACAGCGCTGAAAATGGGGTGCGCGATCACACCATCCTCGCATCGACGAATGGCGAATTGCGCATCATTTCGCCCTTGCCGGGAAGTGTCTTTGTGGTCGATCCCGATGTGCCTTCGACGCGCCGCATTCCGTTAGCCGCGAACGGAGGAACGCAAATGCGGTGGGAGAGTGAATCGCTTGCGTGTCGATCCGAGCGCGGCGCGGATTTCGCGTTGGCGGCGGAGGGCGAACACCGAATCGTGGTGACCGATCTCGCCAACGGCCGGCGCGCGGAGACATGGATTCGCATTCGGTCGCTGTAGCGGCGGTCTATGACCGCCGAAGAGCGACCGCGAAGAAAAGTTCTTCCGACGCGCAACGAGGTCGGCGGTCATAGACCGCCGCTACAACGCGCCGAAGAGCTTGACCCGAACTTCTGAAAAAGCGTATTCTCGGAGCCACCTATGAAAAACCTCACTCGCGGAATTTTGTTGATCGTAATTACCCTCGCGCTCGCGATCGGTCCCGCGCTGCAGGCAGCGGGAGATAGGTATGCGGCGATTGCATTCTCTCCGAGCAGCGGCCGTTGGGGCTACGGCAATGGTTATGCGACCAAATCCGAAGCGATTGCGCGCGCACGCCGGGAATGCGGTCGCGGTGATCTCAAGACAAACTGGTGCAGAAACGCCTGGATTGCGCTCGCGGTTTCGAACGAGAGCGCCGGCGGCTGGGGATCATCGTGGGGGGAGACGCCCGAGATCGCGCGCAGCAAAGCGATTGCCGAATGCCTCTCGCGCAATCCGGATGCGCACGTCGTTTGTTGCGTTTCGGCCTATCGGTAGATTTGCGGAAGTCGCGAACTAAAATCCGTTGATCGGATCGAGCGCCTGCAAACTGCGGGGCGGTCCGAAAATTTCGCGCAGAACAATCGCGGCGCGCAGATCCTGGGTCGACGCGAGTTTCAGCGTGAAGCCTCGTTGCTCTGCGGCGGCGCGTCGACCACCCGGGACTAAATCGCGTGAGGCTTGCGCGCCGATATCGTGCACTTCGAAGCCCCCTTCTTGCACTACCGCGGGTGTGAAGACTCGTCGTTGCATCGGAAGAGGCGGAGGTGCCGGCACCGCGGGAGTTGTCGAAGTGGGCAGCGGCGGTGGGACGGCCGTGAGTGGAGGTAACTTCGGAAAAATGCGTGGTTGTGTTTGCTGCTTGGGCGCCACCTTGGGCGGCGGCCTGGACCCGGCCGGCTGACCGAGCGCCTCGAGAAAACGGCGAACGCGTTCCTCTTCCGTTTGGGTCTCACCACCGCGAGGAATTGGCTGGTCGGGGACTGTGGGCCTCTCCGAATCAGGCTTTGCCGCGTCGGACCTTTGCGAAAGCCAGCGCAGCAATGCCGCCGCCACGACGATGATGAGGATGATGGGATGGTCGAGCATTTAGCGAGTTAACGACTTAGTGATTTAGCGAATCAGGAGTCCTCTACTTTCGACTACGTTGTCCCCTCGGTGCGTGGTTTGTCTCCACCGGCGATTGATTCCCGCATCGAAGTATCAGCCTGCACATTTTTCATCCGGACGTAATCCATGATTCCAAGATTACCGGAGCGAAATGCATCGGCCATCGCCTGCGGCACGAGCGCCTCGGCCTCGACGACTTTTGCCCGCATTTCCTGCGTGCGGGCACGCATTTCCTGTTCGACCGCCACGGCGGCGGCGCGCCGCACTTCCGCCTTGGCCTGCGCGACTCGCTTGTCGGCTTCGGCCTGCTCGGTCTGGAGTTTTGCGCCGATGTTTTCGCCCACATCCACATCGGCGATGTCAATCGACAAAATTTCGAAAGCCGTTCCGCTGTCGAGACCTTTCGCCAGGACGGTTTTCGAAATCCGATCCGGATTTTCTAGCACATCTTTATAGGAAGCGGCCGTTCCGATCGAGCTGACAATTCCTTCGCCGACGCGCGCAATGATTGTCTCCTCCGTCGCGCCTCCGACGAACCGGTCGAGATGCGAACGCACCGTCACACGGGCCTTGACCTTCACGCCGATGCCGTCCTGCGCCACGCCATCGATGGTCGTGCGTCCCATGGCGACATTCGGGCAATCGATCACTTTCGGATTGATGCTCGTGCGCACCGCTTCGAGGACCGTTTTTCCCGTACCTTTCGTGGCCAGGTCGATCGCGCAGGCGCGGTTGAAATCGAGCGAGATGCCCGCTTTGTCCGCGGCGATCAAGGAGAGAATGACATGATTGACGTCGCCGCCCGCGAGGTAATGCGCTTCGAGCGGATCGCTCGGGATATCGATGCCGGCTTTGACCGCGGTGATTCGGTTATCGACGATCATTCCGACCGGCACTTTGCGGAGCCGCATCCCGACCATTTTGCCGAGAGAGACCGGAGCATTCGCAATGCGCGCACGAATCCACAACCCGAAGAAATTGAAAAGGATGATGCAAAGAACTAATGCGATGACGGCGATTACCGCAACGCCGATGAAATAAAGCGGAGAAAGGTCCATGGCCGGACGTTACGGGAAGCAGCTCAACGCGGAAAGTTTAATCGGACAGATGAGGCGTGGAGCAGGTGGATCGCGCGCTCCGCCGCGCGATGATCTAATGGCGGCGAAGCCGCGAAGTATTGGCATCGCGCGACGGAGCGCGCGATCCACCTAGCCGAACTCGAGATAGAACGATGTCAGCGGCGGGATTTCAGTAATGGGGAGTCCCGCGTTGAGCGCTTCCGCGACGGTTGAACTTATTTTCGTCGCGTGTTCAAGCCCCAGCCGATCAGTGAGAGTAAGCTGGCTGTCGGACTCATCCGCGCTCAAGTCGAGGAATTGCAACGCAGGCGCGGGCAGGCGCACACGCACTTCTCGCAGCGGAAGTGTGGGATGGAGATTCGCGAGAACGAGGAATCGTTGTTGCGTGGAGCAATCGTAGCGGAGGAATGCGTATAACCAGTGGCCGCTGGCTTGCTCGCCTGGCAGGCGCCCGAATCCGGGATTGTCGTGGTTCGCGGGATTGAGCGGAAAAAATTCACCGTCCTGAAAGGCGGGTTCCCCCACGAGGTTGACCAGCCGGCCGTAAAAGGCTCGCAGCGCTTTTTGCTCGGGAGACAAACGGCCGCCATCATAGCGATGGCCGTTCACCCACTTCACGAGTTCGGGCATCGACCAATAATCGAAAATGCTCGTGCGCGCGTCGTCGCCACCGAAACCTTCCGCGCCTGCCGCCGGTTCGCCCACTTCCTGGCCGTTGTAAAGCATGATGGCGCCTCGTGACATGCCGTAGAGAATCGCGGAGACCGGGTGGCCCACGTCCATGCCAACGCCTCCCCATTCCGATGGAGCTGCCAGCCGGACCTCATCGTGGTTTTCCGCGTAGCGAACTGAGTTGTGGCAGATGAAAGCGTCAGTCACCTCGCGATCGATATCGTTGGCCCAACCTGAGTCATCGTAGATCCGTTTGAGCGCGCGATAAACCGGGGCGTCGTAAACGGCATCAAAGCCGGCGTTCAACAAATCGAAGAGCACATTTCCTTTGCCCCAGTTGAGACCACTGACTACCGGATCGCTTCCCGGCACTTTGCTGGGGTCGTCATCGTACGCTTCGCCCATGAAGAAAACGTCCGGTTGCCGCCTGCGTGCCTGCGCAATTACCCACGACCAGAATTCCGGGGGAACCATGTGCGACATGTCGCAGCGAAATCCATCGACGCCCATCGCTTGCCAGTGCTCGATGATCTGATCCATCTTCTTCCAGGTGTCCGGGATGGCCTTCTCCGGCGCCCAGGCGTTCGGGTATTCCCGGACCGATTTCGATGGGTCGGTGAAATCGAAGCCGTAATTCAATTTCACCGTCTCATACCAATCGTTCAGGTGCGGCGTCCAACTCACGATATTGTTGCCCGTGACGCGGCCGAATGTTGTTTCGCCCTCGAAAATACCGTCGCATTTTGCGCCAGGAATCTGGCAGGTCGGGCTGACCGGCAAACCATCTTTGCAAGTAGGAAGCCTGAGTGGGGGGCCATTCCCGTCCGGTGTCAGATAGAAAAAATTGTTTCGCGGATCAAAAAATTTAGTCACGTCATCGCCCGCGCCATTGCAGCCGCAGCTGCCGAAATTGCAGTCCGGTTTGACACAGGAATCACAGCTTCGCGCCACGTGATTCGCGACAAGATCGATGATGGCTTTGAGATCGTGCGCGTGCAGCCGTTGGATCAACTGTTTGAATTCCTGCAGGCGATTGGCTGGTTCTTGCGCGTAGTCCGGGCAGACGTCGAAATAATCCCTGATGGCGTATGGGCTGCCGGCGAGGCCCTTTAACAAATCGGTGTCGTCGGCCGGCTGGCCGAACTCGGAATAATCGGTGGCCGTCGCCTGCTGAAGAACGCCAGTGAGCCAGATGTGGGTGAAACCCATTTGCTGCAATGAGTTGAGCGCCGCGTCATTGATGTCCGGGAACTGACCAGCACCATTCTCGAGAAGAGTGCCGTTCTGTTTGCGCGTCTCATTTGTGTTGCCGAAAAGCCTAACGAACAGTTGGTAGATGCGAACCCTTGCTTTGTCCGACCAATGCCGGTCGCGCAGCGTGGCAAGAGGACCGCGCACCGAATCCAGATCGAGCTCGTGGAAATGCGGAATGTACTTGTCGCCCATGCCACTCGCGACGCTGCGATCGGAGCATCCCCAAAACCAACCCCAGCCGTTATTCGCGTTCGTATCTTTCGCGTAGATTGCGAAGTCAATCTTTGTCGCCGCGCCCGCGAACGGGCGCGGGATTCGAAAGACAAATTTGCCGTTCTCCTGGGTTACCTTGAAAGCTTGCGTTTGCTCCCGATCGCTCCATCGCCAGCGCTCCCACCTGCGTAGGAAGCAGACGATCTGCCCGGCCCGTACTTCAACCGACAGGAGCAGATCGCTTTTGAAGGGCAGGAAGACGGTCGATCCTTCGAAGTGTTGGGAGAAGGGGAGAACCGCCGCGCCAATTTCTCGATGTGTGCCAAGCGCCAGGTAAATGGCGAGAGCATTATCACACCGCTGCTGCGGGCGATAGCAAACCGTCAGTTCCGACTGAGAAACGGCCACGCCAATGAAAACATTATCCGAGCCTGCGAGGTTTTCTTTCTCCAAGAGCGAAGTCTGTCACGGCGAGAGGGCCGAAGCACTTCCCAAATTTTGTTCCGGTCCATCATCTCCACCTTGAGGGCGAAGCCGGAGACCTGGCGCGTTATTTGCCGCCCCGAGGCGCCGGTTCGTCGCGTTTGGGCGCTACTCTAGATTGTACAACTCGACTAGTCCGACTTCAAGCTGGCTGGAGGTAACTAACGAACATGGATCGGGGTGCCTCCGCGGCCGACAGCGAAGTGCCGCGGCGCAGAGGAGCGTGAGAAAAATGCCTTTCGTCGTGACGGGCGCGCCTCAGGGCAGATCGATTCGCACGAAATTCGACGCAGTTCCCACCAGATTGCCGTCCAAATCAACCGGGACCACGCGCATGTAATATTTGTTCGGGCGCGCGCCTTCCTCGAAGTTCTTGGAGAAGGAATTGAAGTCCACCGCGAAGAAGTTTTCGGTCAGAGGGCTTTCGGCATTGATGGACGCATCTCCGTAACCAACGAGGCCGGCCGGTGGAAAATCGGTGAAACCGGCGACGAAGGGAACAGTGGCGACTTCCCAACGCGCGGCCTGGGCTTCCGGCCCGGTGGTTTTCCAATAGAACTGCCACGAGACGGAACCGTCATCGGCAGCCGGTACTTTAACCCGCGTTTGATCGAACGCGCGACTGGCCGGGTCTTCCTGGCCATTCCACGCTCTCAGCGCAGTGGAGCTAATCTCGGCCGGTGCGTTTTGCGGGGGTGGAGCATAATTGTCGGGCACGGGCGCATACCCTTCGTCCACCTCATTGGTTTCTGATTGAGGAACCTCGTCGTAAACAGGCATTTCCGTAATAATGATGGGCGGGCCGAGCTCGGAAGGCGGTGGAGGGTAAACATCAATGTTAATCCATACACGAACGTTGTCGTTACGCTTCCATTTGCTGTCCCTATCCCTCCCCGTGCTGTCCCTATCCCTCCCCGTGCTGTCCCTATCCCTCCCCGTGCTGTCCTTATCCCTCCCCGTGCTGTCCTTATCCCTCCCCGTGCTGTCCTTATCCCTCCCCGTGCTGTCCTTATCCTTCCCCGTGCTGTCCTTATCCTTCCCTTTGCTGTCCTTATCCTTCCCTTTGCTGTCCTTATCCTGGTTCTGAGGAGTGGGCGTCGGCGAGGTTTTCCCTGGAATCAAATTCTTTTTCGGTGTGGGGGTGGGCGTGCTTCCTGGAATCTTGATCGGCCCGACCGTCGGGGTGGGATTCGGCGTGTTTCCTGGAATCAAATTCTTTTTCGGGGTGGGCGCGGGCGTGTTTCCTGGAATCTTGATCGGCCCGACCGTCGGTGTGGGATTCGGCGTGTTTCCTGGAATCAATATCTTTTTCGGAGTGGGCGCGGGCGTGTTTCCTGGAATCTTGATTGGCGTGGCGACCGGGGGCGGGGTGTGCAGCGTTGTGCCCGAAATGAATGTCGGGCCGGGAGTCGGGGTGATTTTCCCTGGAATCTTGATTGGCGTAGAGACCGGGGGCGGGGTGTGTAGCGTTGTCGGGGGTGGGGTGGGAGCCGGCGTGGTTTTAACCGTAGGTAATTTCGTAATCACCGGCGGTTTTGGCGGGGGTTTGGGAATCGGCGTGGTTTTGACCGTAGGTAATTTCGTAATCACCGGCGGTTTTGGCGGGGGTTTTGGAATCGGCGCGGTTTTGACCGTAGGTACTGTGGTGATTACCGGCGGTTTCGGCGGGCGTTTGGGAGTCGGCGTGGGTGTCGGTGCGGCTTTCAGAGCAAACGCGAGAGCCAGGCCCGACCCTGCGATTAGAAATGCGATATTTAGTTTCATAGGGATTGATGCGCGGAATTCTGCAAATCAGTTGCCGGGTTTCGGCAATGCGCCGAATTGCTGCAGGGCGCTGGCGTTGTTTTGTTCGTTTGGATTCCTTGGCCTGGCTGTCAGGATCCACCACCAACCGATACGCATTCTTCTGGACATATTGGTTCTGTATCTTGAACTCGGGTTGAGTGAAACCAAACGGGTTCACTTTGTCCAGTTGCTTCGTTCGAGAATCGTTCCCGGGAATAGGGATCGGTGGAGGCGTGGAGCGCTCAGAAGTTGGATGTTCGACGTTGGGCGCTCGCCACGGCGGAGCCCGTCAGGGCAGAGGTGGGTTGGACGTTCTGCCGCGCAGCGGCGGCTGGTGCTCGGGGGGGGACTTGAACCCCCATGCCTTGCGGCATACGCCCCTCAAACGTACGTGTCTGCCATTTCACCACCCGAGCGACTCGGCCAAATTTAATCAGGAACGCAGGAAAGCAAGAAGAGGCGGCCCGAAATAATCTGCAGGCCAGGAAACCAGGAAGAAGAAATCAGATCATCTCCGGGCTTTCTTTTTCCAGATTCATTCTGCCAATGACGTTTTGCTGATTTAATCTGCGCTAATCTGCGTAATCTGTGGATCAATGTCTGACACTGATTGGATCAAGATCGATCTCCACATCCACACGCTCGACGATCCGAAAGACGCGCTCGATTACTCAGCGCACCAACTACTCGAGCGGGCCCGAGGGCTCGGGTTTCGCGTGCTCGCGATTACGTTGCACGACGCCGTTTTCGATCGTGCGGAAGTTTTCGCGGATGCCGCCCGCATGGGAATTCTGATCATCCCGGCCGCCGAGGTTCGGCTGGAGGGCGCAGACGTCATTTTGCTCAACGTCACGGCGAGCGAAATCGAATCACTCCGAAGCCTGAACGATCTGCAAGCGCTGCGCATCCGACGGGGCCAGTCTCTTTTTACGATTGCGCCGCATCCGTTTTACGTCCTCGGCGGTTCCATGGGCGAAAAGCTGGTGCAGAAAATCGATTGTTTCGACGCGATCGAGCTCTGTCATTTTTGGACCCCGTTTTTCAATCCAAATCGCCGCGCGATGCAAGTCGCAGCGCGTTTCAAGAAACCGCTGATCGCGACCTCCGACGCTCATCGACTCCACGCCTTTGGATCGAATTACACGAGCATCCCACGCCCGGTGGCGCTGACGATTGAAAATGTTTTTGCGGCGCTCCGGAACGGACCGCTGCGCCGGACGAGTCCTCCCTGTAGCTTCGAGGATTTGATCAGCACGGTCTATTGGGTCTTCGTCGCGCACCCGTTACGGAGGCGGTCCAGGCGGCATGACCACGGCTCCGAGGGTCCTCGACGTGGAAATTGCTCGCGCGCGGCGAACGAGCAGGTCAACCTTGAGTCGAATGGGCAAACGTGACAGAAGATCACCGGCATGAAAAAAATCGTCTTCCTTTTTCTTCTCTCCGCGATCGCGCTCGGCGGTTGCAACTCGCTCGGTTCCAAGAAAAATAAGAAGGACGCTTCCGTAAAGAAGCGCGCGAAGGCGGAGCTGCGGGATGAAAACGCGGACGTTGATTTTCAAGCATTCGTCGGGCGGCTGAAAAAGGCTGTGACGGCGCACGATGCAAACACCCTGGCTTCGATGATGACGGAAGATTTCGCCTACGTTCTTGGAGCGGCAGCAGCGGAGGACCGCAAGGGCGAGGGGGTGTTTAAATACTGGGATGAAAACGGGCTCTGGACGGAACTCGACGGCATCCTGACGGAGCGTTTCGTAAAGAAAGGGGAGTTCTGGGTCGCCCCGCCGCAGTTCGCCGATGAGTCGCTTCATTACGATGGCTACCGGGTGGGCATCCGCCGTGTAGGCGGGAGCTGGAAGTTCGTCTATTTCGTCAACGGCTGAGGGAAAATCGGATTTCGGAAACCGGATTGCGGAAAGAAAGCGTGACTGAAAGCGTTTCCCCTGGTGAAACTTTTCTCGGTTTGCCGCATCGGCCGCCGTTTGTCTTCGTGCGCGAATTGATCAAGTGCAACCCGGGTATTTTCGCGGAAGCCGCAACGTCGTTTGCCGCGGATGATCCGATCTTCACCGGTCATTTTCCGGATAATCCACTGGTTCCCGGCGTCATCCTTACCGAGGCGCTCGCGCAAACGGCCGGCATCGCGGCGGCGGCGGGTTACGCCGAAGTTCCAAAGCCGCTGTTTCTTCTTTCCGCGATCCGGAGCATGAAATTCTTTCGTGCCGTCCGACCCGGGGAACAGGTCCATCTTCGCGCCGAAAGATTGGCGCAGGTGGACGACTTGGTGCAATTTAAAGTCGATGCCAGCGTAAACGGCGTGCGGGTCGCGGAAGGCCAGCTCGTCTTGAGCGTAGCGGCGAATTCCGCAGCTGGGCCGGAATAACATCGAACCTCTCAAAAGCGTGCAAAGCACAGAGCAAACACTTCGACCGCGGTTCGCCATCATCATTCCCGCCTGCGACGAAGAGGAATGCATCGGCCGCGTGCTCGATGAGCTGTCGGGCACGATCGATCCAGAAAAATTCGTGATTGTCGTCGGGGTCAACGGATCTTCGGATCGGACGGCGGCAGTGGCGCGTGGACGCGGAGTCTTGGTCGCCGAAACCATGGAGCGTGGATACGGTCACGGCTGTCAAAGCGCCATCGATTTGGTTGCGGCCACGTTGCCGTCCGTGCGCGCTTACATCTTTTTCGCGGGCGACGGCGCGAGTGATCCGCGGGATGTGCGCAAGCTCGTTGCCGCGTATGAGCAGGGTTATGCGTTTGTGCTCGGCGCGCGCACGGGACAGCTGAGCAATTGGCGGGTCATGAGGTTCTCGCATGTCATCGCAAATTTCGCGCTCGCTCTTTGGTGCGGACTGCTCGCGGGGCAATGGTTCAAGGACCTCGCGCCGCTTCGCCTGATCGACCGTGAGTTATTCGAAGCAATCGCTCCGCAGGAAAAAACATTTGGCTGGACGATCGAGCCCCAAGTCGTAGCGGCGAGATTGGGCGCGGCGATCTGCGAAGTGCCCGCGAGCGAGCGACCACGCCTGGCCGGGGCCCAAAAAGTTTCGGGTGTAACCTGGCGGCGCACTTTTTCGATTGGCTGCCGCATTCTTGTCGCCGGCTTCCGGGCGCGCTCGCGCTTTCAGCGGAGAACGAATGTTGAGTTTGGCCGTTCGGAGAAGGACTTCGCCGCACATCCGCAGGGTGGATCGTAACGGCCAGATCTGGGCGTGCGTGGGCTCCGGGCGGCTGGTCTTCTTTTTTTCGCGAGCGTGTTTGATGGCTCTCCTCGCGTCCTATGCGAGCTGCGCGTTTTTTTACAGGCAACCGGCATTGCCAAAGCATGCTGCGATCGAATCACGAGAGACGCCGCAGGCTGATGAAAAATTCGCGGCGCTCGTTCAAAACGCGGACATCATTTACTTTCCCACCGAATTGCCGGGACCGGCGTCGCGGTCCGCACCGGCGACGAAATTAGTAGACGCGTTGCAGCGTAGCGAAAACTCATTCGCGCTAGGTTGGGACCTGATTGGCGGTGAAGAACAAGCGCTGCTCGACCAATGGGCGAAGCGCCAGCTCTCAACCGAAAACCTGATTCCCCGCCTCCATCTCTCCGGCACAGCTGGCGAACGCGAAAACTGCCGCGCCTTGCTTGGTGAAACGAAGGAGCGGGCCGTGCGCTTTCTCGCGCTTCGATGTCCGGCGGACCTTTTGGCCGCGGCGCGGTCCGAGGCGACGCTGGATGCGCTGGCGCTCCTAGAAATCCCGCGCGGTTTCCATCCGCCGCCCGGAGATTTCCAAAGGTTTGCCGAGCGCTTTTTGACGGCCCGCGGGATGAATGAGACCGGGCTGCGGGCCGCTTATGAAACAGCGCTACTCGCAGAAGAATTCGCGGCCGAGCGCATTGTCGGACATTATCGCGAACAGAGAGACGAAAAATTGCTCATTTTCATCCACCGGCGCCATCTCGGGAGCGCCCGCGGCGTGCCGTATTTCGTCGCGCAAAAAATCAAGGCGCGTCAGTTGGTGCTCGACTCACAGCCCCACCGGTCTTCGCCTTCCCAATTATTAGCCTTGAGGGGGCACTGTGGAGTCCTTTGGAGACTCGAGATCATAGATGGCTCCCCAAGGGCCGGTAGCGACTAACTTTGATTCTTGTTCCCAAGGACGCTTGCTCTGCGCGTAATTTGTCTTCTCTTCACGGCCCCAGAACAAATAGCGCGCGTGGAAAAAGCGGGCCGTTTCCTTCCAGCCGGGCGCTCCGTTCATCAGCGTCCCAAGTTTTGTGGAGTCTGGCCCATAATCAAAGCCCTGGGTCCAGACATGACCAGGATATCCCAGAATGAGTTTCCGCCCCTGCAGGAGAAGCGGATGATTGTAGGTTGGGAAAGCAGCGTAGCGCGCTTCAGCCGGTAATTTGCGAACCGCGATACCTACTGCGTCCAGCTCAGTGCGGTCTGCCAGACCGAAGCCCGTTCTGCCCGCCGCCAGACCTCCGAATAGTGTCACAAAACCCGAGCCGAAAAGCGCCACGCAAACGGCCGCCCGGACGGGAAACACCCAGCGCGAAACGATTTCGCTCCAGACAAACGGGAGCACGATCAAGTAGGCCCAGATAATCAGCTTGATGTTGTCCCATTCCCATGGCGCGGTTTTGACAAGACAGGAGAAAAGGAAAAGCGCGACCGCTGGAATGACGAAGGCGAATGGCATGGAAAGGGGGATCGTCTGCCTCCAATTGCGTTGCAGCACGGAGGCGAACAGCGGGATCATTACGGCCAAGGCGACCGGCGGAATCAGCGCCAGGACGACAAACAGGGAATAACCTAACGAGAGATAAGCAAACAAACTCACTAACGCAACCACCAGCACAGCGAGTGTCGCCAGAACAGAAATCAGCCGGATGTTCACCGGGGCTGGCTCGTCTCTTTGCTTCCATGCCCGCATTACCAGCAACGCCAGTAACGCGATGATGAGCGGAAGGGTGATCCCGAAGTTGATCACCCAAAACTGCACGAAGTGATTCAGTGTCCCGAAGAACCCGGATACCGGCGCGGCGACCGTCCCGGGTTGACTGGCAAATGCGGCGAGTGGACGGGCAAAATCGCCGTTGTTCTGGACCCAGCCCGGGTTCCAGTGCATGACGGAGCCCGCCTGAAAGTGATCGGTGATGAGCCACACGAAAAAGGTTGCAGGCAAAAGCGCCGCACCTGCCAGCCAGGCCAACTGCTTGCGCGCACGGGCATTCAAGAAAAGGAACAGGAACAGGAGAACAACACTGAGCGCCATGAAAGTGTGAACGTGGAAGAGAGGCATGGTCGCGTAGAGCGTTAACTCCACCCAAAACGGGAGGGGCGGCGGCGCCGGCTCCGCCGTGCCGGACGCTTCGGCTCGCGGGAAAAATTTTGCGCGCCAATGGTAAAGCAAAAGGAGACCGGCGGGCAAGGCGTAGAGCAACCCGCGCTGCGTGACGAGCATGGCCAGAGCAAGACTTTTCCAGGCGATGAAATTAACGCCCTGGTAGTCGTTCCACTGAAAGCTCTTGAACAATTGAAAACCGGCCAGGCCGCCGTTGAAGAGGAACCCGCCAATCGCAAACGCTCCGCCCCAGCGGTAGAGCGCATAACAAAGAGCGGCGGACGCCAGCAAGCCCACCCAGACAAGGCCGCGGATAACATCGACATCCAGGCACACGAGGAGGGCGTTGAATAAGTCAACGCCGACGGGGTACCTTAGCTTGCTAAAGACGTAGATGGGGTTTTCCGGCCAGAGGGCTACGCCACTGGCAAAGTTCTTTATGTAAGTAAGGTGGAGCGAAAGGTCGCCGAGATTGTTAGGGTTTTGGATCTTGAATTCATTGCCGTCAATGAAGAGAACATTGCAGAAAGAACGGAAGGCGAAGATGGCGAAGATGACAACCACGAGCCAAAGCCAGATCGACCGATATCGTTGAGTGGCAGGGGCAAGGACGGCCCCATCCTGGTCGCGGCGCTCGTGGCGCTGAGCCGGTTTGGACTCCGGCGTTGTGGTGGAGCGCGTGACATCCGGCGCCTCCTCCCGTGGTGGCGCATTGTAAGTTCCCCAATAGGCGAGAAGAGCGGCCGCCAGACCCGCAACCGCGGAAGAAATCGCGACCGTTTTGTTCAGACCGTGGCCGGCGATTCCTCCCAGGAGGCCGCAAACCGTCGTCACGTTAACGAAAGTCAGTCCCGCCGACAGCCACTTCATATCGGTCGATTACCTTCGAAGCGGGTCATGGCGTTGCCGGTTTTCCAGTAAAATTCGCTGCCCGGCCCGGATAGAAGCTCTGGAAAACCTTCGCGCTTAAGTAAAGCTTGGAAGTGTCCTGATAAGGGCGAATGGTCAATGGCTCCGTGTAATAGGAGTCGTGCAGCTTGCCTTCTACCTCCGCGATTTTGTCCTCCTGCACAAGGAGGAAATCAGCGTCGATTTTGTCGGGCAAATTACCATGTTCATAGTAGCCGACTTTTGTAAAATCGCCCAGTATCCATGGAAAAGGGTATGTGCTGCCCCGGATCAAGTGACCTACCAGCTGATAATTAGTAGGGTCCCGCTTGGCCAGGGTCAGCAATGGCCGGGTTAACTTGAAGATGTCGTTGTAAGTCTGGACGTAAACATAGGGCTCCTCAAAGGTGCTGCAACGGAAGTAATTCAACCGGATGCTGGTTGCGAGTGAAGCCCAAAGGACAAGGCCTAAACTAATGTAGGTCGCCAGACGATACTTTATGGGAACAATAAGGAGCATGGCGCCAAAAACGAAGAGGAGCGGCCAGACGATGGCGATGATGCACCACGGGGTCTTATACCTGACGATGCTGTATGCGATCAGCGTCCCGACACCGTAGACCGCGAGGTAGCGCAAGCTGATGTTCTTGATAAACGGGCAAAAGAGAGAGAAGAGGAGCCCAAAGGCCACCGGGAGTTCATAGCTTTTGATGAGGTCGAGCCAGTAATACCATGGTTTCTCGTGCCCGTTGCCATTCGAACCCGTCTTAAACCAGGTTTCGAAGGTTTGGTAGAGACCTTTCACGCCCGGCCAATTGAAGAACGTGCCCGAATAAAAGAAAACGATCGCGGCGGCGCCGGCTGCGACAACCAGAAGGAGGTCCAGATAAGTCCAGGTTTGCGGGACGGGCCGGCTGTTCGGCACGCGATTCAGGAGGTGAGAAATCCAGGTAACCAACGCCGCCAGCACGGCGCAACCGACGTGGATAATGTAGGTCTCCTTGGTCAGGATCATGCCGGCCAATCCCATGCCCACGCACCAGAGATAATTCGGAGTGCCGCGCCGCCACAATCCAATCAGTCCCAGGATGAAAAGCATCGAGAAGAGCTGCAGCCAGATCTCGTGGATCGAATAGCGGCCGTAGAAGACGAATCCAGGTGAGACAGCCATCGCGACCGCCGCCAGCCGGCTCACATTGCGTCCGACGAACGGCTCGAATTTCATCGTGAGATAAACGCAAGCGATGCTCACGAACACCACTGGCAGGCGCAGGGCCAAGATGTTTCGCCCCAGCAATGTCTGCGAGAGGAAGAGAACGTAGAAATGAAGCGGGCCGTGATAATTCGTCGGGTCGTATCGGTAAAAGCCGTTCCTCACCATTTGATCCACGAACCAGCCGTTGATCCCCTCGTCGAAATGCGGCGGCTTCATCCCGAGGAAGAGGAACCGCAAAATGGCGCCGAGCGCGACAATCGCCCACGGCGTCCAATCAATTTCGGCGGCGCGCTGCTTCAGATCGGCCAGGCGTTCCCCCCAGGAGGGAAAAACTGCTAGCGCGCTCTCCGCTCCGCTGCTAGTACGCGTTTCGATGCGCATATTCGTTACCGGTGGCTGTGGGTTCATCGGGAGCAACTTTATTCGGTATATTTTGCAACATTACAAGCCTGCTTTGGTGAGCAACGCCGATGTGCTCACTTACGCCGGGAATCTCGCGAATCTGGACGGCGTCGCGGAGGAACATGGCGAGCGTTACGAATTTTTCAAAGCCGATATTGCAAATGCCGATCAGATGGACGCGCTCATGACCGAGCATTCGTTTTACGCGGTCGTCAATTTCGCCGCGGAATCGCATGTTGATCGCAGCATTAATTCGCCCCAGAATTTCATTCACACGAATGTCGTCGGGACGAGCGTGCTGCTCGATTGCGCGCGGCGCCACGGCGTGCAGCGCTTCATCCAGATCTCGACGGATGAAGTCTATGGATCGCTGGGCGACACGGGAAAATTTACGGAACAATCCCCCTTGGAACCGAGCTCGCCTTATTCCGCGAGCAAAGCCGGCGCCGATCTGGTGGCGCTCGCCTGCCACAAAACCTTCGGCCAGGAGGTGATCGTGACGCGCTGCTCGAACAACTACGGCCCGTATCAATTCCCGGAGAAACTGATTCCGCTCATGATCATCAACGCGATGCGCCACCAGCCGCTCCCCGTCTATGGCGACGGCATGAATGTGCGCGACTGGATCCATGTGGAGGACCATTGTGCCGCGATCGTGGCTGCGCTCTTCGAGGGGAAGCCGGGGAGCGTTTATAATTTCGGCGGAGAGAGCGAAATGCCGAATCTGGAAACGGTGCGACTCATTCTGCAGCGGCTCGGCAAACCGGAGAGCTTGATATCATTCGTGACCGACCGGCTCGGGCACGACCGGCGTTACGCGATCGATTCATCCTTCGCGCAACGCGAACTGAAGTGGAAACCGCTCCACAATTTCAAGGAAGGCCTCGAATCGACGATCGATTGGTACGCTAACAATCGGAGTTGGTGGGAGCCGCTCCTCGAGCGAACCGGCCGTCACTGAGCAAGGAGCGGCGGTTTCCAAACCGCCGGGGCGCTTCAAGAGCGCCCTCCTTCGGCTCATGGGGTTCCCGCGTTGAATGACGGAGCCGGCGCGCCCTCAGTTCCTCACACGGGGACGAGCAGTTTGAGGCGCGAGAAATAATCGCGCAGATATCCACGGTAGCGCGCGAGCAAACGATCCGCGTGGAGTTTAGCGTGGGCGCCGATGAGGAAATCGGCGATGACGCGACCCTCCCTGCCGCCACGTTCCAGGTAAGTGGCGAAAAGTTCGCCGGCCAGCAGCGCGCTTTCCCGAGAGGACGGAATGAAACGCAATTGCCAGTCTTCCAAAAATCGCTCGATCTCGCTGGCCTTCCCGAAGGCCGGGCGAATTTCGGCCAGCACACATTCGCAAATGATGAGACCGCCTTCCTCCGCGGCCCGGCGCAACGCCTTTTCCGAAGCGTCGGCCTGGGATGGCGAGTCGGTCACGACATCGAGCAAGACCGAACTATCGACGGCCGTGAGCATCGCGCGTCCGCTTCAGGTAAGTCTCCACCGTCATTCCCTTGGGAAGTTTGCCGCGGCCCCGCCATTTCTTAAAAACGTCGTGGGAAAGTTTTTTCCGCGCGACGAGCTGGCCTTTGATGGCGTCGAACTCGAGCACCGCGCCCGGAAGAAGCCCCAGCTTTTCCCGGATCGCCTTCGGAATGGTGATCTGCCCCTTCTCGGAAAGGATTGCATTCATACCAATATGGTAGGAATTCCTACCTAAGACGTCAATGCCAAAGAATGTTGCTCGAGCGAACGGTTTGCGCCATTGAACAAAGAGCGGCGGTTTCAAAACCGCCATAACTGCTCGCTGCGGCGCTCCTCGCAAAAAATTTTGGCAAACATAAAGAGAAAGGTACTTGCCAAGCTATTGCGAAATTGGTTTAACTCCGGTTCGTGAACTCCCCCCTTCCCCTGGGACTCATCTGCCGATCTGTGCTTCGTCCGTTCGGACGCAGGCGTCCCGCGACCGAATCGCGCTCGCCTTTGCCCCGAATGCTACTACCCGCCGCCTATATATGAGCACGAAAAAATGCGAATCGGGCGTTACCAAGTCGCTGCATCGCCGAACGGCAACGCGCTTTCACAAGTTCATGAAAATGGCGGCGATGCCGTTGCTGTTTCTTTTCCTAACAGCGGCGGTGCGCGGGCAATCCGCGCTCGACGGTTTCGATCCGAACGCCAACGGCACGGTTAACGTCGTCGTCGTCCAACCGGATGGAAAGATTTTGATCGGCGGCACCTTTAACACCGTTTTGGGCGTGGCGCGTAACCGCATTGCCCGGCTGAACCCGGACGGCACGCTCGATACCGCCTTCGACCCGAACGCGAACAGTACTGTGTTTTCAATCGCCGTGCAGGCAGACGGCAAGATTTTAGCGGGCGGCGCTTTCGGAGGCATCGGCGGACAGACGCGCCCCCGAATCGCCCGACTCGATGCCACGACCGGCTTGGCAGATTCATTCAATCCGAGCGCGAATAATGTTGTCAATTCAATCGCGGTGCAGGCGGACGGCAAGATTTTAGCGGGCGGCAATTTCGACGGCATCGGCGGACAGGCGCGCAATTACATTGCCCGGCTTGATGCCACGACCGGTTTGGCTGAATCGTTCGACCCGAACCCGAGCGGTAATGTTACTTCAATCGCGGTGCAGGCGGACGGCAAGATTTTAGCCGGCGGCAATTTCTTCTTAATCGGCGGACAGACACGCCATTACATCGCCCGGCTCGATGCCACCGGCTTAGCAGATTCGTTCGACCCGAACGCGAACAATACTGTCTCTTCAATCGCGGTGCAGGCAGACGGCAAGATCTTAGCGGGCGGCGCTTTCATAGACATCGGCGAACACCAGCGCAATGGCATTGCCCGGCTCGATGCCACAACCGGAGCGGCTGATTCGTTCAACCCGAACGCGAATAATCCTGTCGAGTCAATCGCGGTGCAGGCGGACGGCAAGATTTTAGTGGGCGGCATTTTCACGAGCATCGGCGGGCAGACGCGCAACCGCATCGCCCGGCTCGATGCTACCGTCGGCGTGGCTGATTCATTCGACCCGAACGCGAGCGGTAGCCCGTTCGGTACTATCTATTCAATCGCGGTGCAGGCGGATGGCAAGGTTTTGGCGGGTGGTGATTTCACCACGCTCGCGCCGAACGGGGGAGCGCCGGTGACGCGGAACCACATCGCCCGGCTGGAAACCGATAGCAGGCTCGACCAGACGCTTAATTTCACCACCGTGGACACCAGCGTCGTTTACGCCACCGCAGTGCAGCCGGACGGCAAGATTCTCATCGGCGGCTCCTTCGTCACCGCGGTGGGCGAAGCGCGCAAATACATTGCACGATTGAACACGGACGGCACGCTCGATACTGCCTTTAACCCGAACGCGGACGTTGTTGTCTTTTCAATCGCGATACAGCCGGACGGCAAGATTTTGGCTGGCGGCGCTTTCACGGTCATTGGCGGACAGGCGCGCAATTGCATCGCCAGACTAGATGCCGTGACCGGCCTGGCCGATTCGTTCAACCCGAACGCGACCGGTGGCCTTGTTTCAACAATCGTGGTGCAGGCCGACGGCAAGATCTTGGCGGGCGGCGGTTTCACGTCAATCGGCGGACAAACACGGAACCGCATCGCCCGCCTTGATTCCACGACTGGCCAGGCGGATTCGTTCGACCCGAACGCGAACGATTATGTCTCAACAATCGCGGTGCAGGCAGACGGCAAGATCTTGGCGGGTGGCGGTTTCAATGGCGCAAACAGCATTGGCGGACAGACGCGCAACCGCATCGCTCGTCTTGATGCCACGACCGGTTTGGCAGATTCGTTCAACGCGAACGCAAACGATGAGGTTTCAACAATCGCGGTACAGGCAGACGGCAAGATCTTAGCGGGCGGCCTGTTCACGAGCATCGGCGGCCAGCCGCGCAGCCGCATTGGCCGGCTCGATGCCGTGACCGGCCATGCTGATTTGTTTAACCCGATCGCGGGCGGGTTGGTAAATACGGTTGTCTATTCAATCGCGGTTCAAGCCGATGGCAAGATTTTAGCCTGCGGCGGTTTTACCAGTATCGGCGGGCAACCGCGCAATTTCATCGCCCGGCTCGACTCTACCACAGGCTTGGCTGATTCGTTTAATCCGAACGCGGACAATTATGTCGATTCAATCGCGGTTCAAGCCGACGGCAAGATTTTAGCGGGCGGACAGTTCTCGAATATCGGAGGGCAGACGCGCACCCAGTTCGCCCGTTTGACTAATGACACAGTCGCGCTGCAAAACCTGGCTGCTACGCGGGCCACCGTTAATTGGGCAAGTGGTGGCTCACGCCCGCAATTCACGCGCGTTACCTTTGAGTATTCAACCGACCATGTGAACTACACTCCCCTGGGCAACGGCACGGCGGCCGGCAGCAACTGGACCCTGACAGGTTTGAATCTCTCAATTGGACAAAATATCTACATTCGCGCGCGCGGTTATTATCGCAGCGGCTCATCGAACCGCTCGGACAGCATCACGGAATCAGTGCGCAATGCCTTTTTCGTGCCACCGACAATAACGAGCGCGAACAACACCACCTTCACAGTTGGTGCCGCTGGGACCTTCAGTGTTACGACGACCGGTATCCCAACCGGAGCCAGCATGTCGATCACCGAGAGCGGTGCGCTCCCCGCTGGAGTGATATTCGTCAATAACAATAACGGCACTGCGACACTCGCGGGCACACCTAACGCAGGCACCACTGGTAGCTATCCTATCATCATCACCGCCAGCAACGGAGTCTCGCCGAATGCGAGCCAAAACTTCACCCTCACCGTCAATCAGCCGCCTGCCATCACGAGCGCCAATAACATCACCTTCACAACGAACGTCCCAGGGACATTCTCCATCACTACGACAGGCTTCCCGACCGACGCCAGTATGGCAATCACCGAGTCCGGCGCGCTGCCCGCTGGCGTGACGTTCACGAACAACAACAACGGCACCGCGACGCTCGCCGGCACACCTGGCGCCGGAACGGCTGGCACCTACCCACTCATCATCACGGCCAACAATGGTATAACGCCGAATGCCACCCAGAACTTCACGCTCACCGTTATCGCGCCAACACCAACGCCAACCCCAACGCCGCCTCCCACGCCGACACCTACTCCGACTCCAACCCCCACGCCTACACCGACCCCAACTCCGACTCCAACGCCAA
>DASVJK010000110.1:0-10560 GCA_036385955.1 Chthoniobacterales bacterium
CAGACGGTATCCCGCCAACCAATGATCTCGAATCAGCAATTGATGCGACCTTGAATCCCGGAGCCTATACCGCAGTCGTCAGGGGCAAGAATAACACCTCCGGTGTCGCCCTGGTTGAAGTTTACGACCTCAGTCAGGCAGTTCTCGCGAAGCTGGCCAATATTAGCACGCGGGCCTTCGTGAGCACGGGTGACAACATCGTGATCGCGGGCTTCATGCTGGGCAGCCACGGCGGCTCGGACAGGGTCGTAGTCCGTGGAATCGGCCCCAGCCTGACTGCCTTTGGTGTGCCTAATGCGCTAGCCAATCCAACCCTGGAGCTGCGCGACACCAATGGAACGCTCATGCTGGCGGATAACGACTGGCAGGATAACGCGGCCCAAGCGGCGGAGATCACCGCGGCGGGTCTGGCGCTGACAAACAACCTCGAGTCTGGCATAGCCGTGACGCTGCCGCCGGGCCTTTACACCGCGCTGCTTTCTGGCCTGAACAACGGCACTGGCCTCGGCGTGGTTGAAGTCTACGACCTCGGGGCGCCGTAGCGCGAGAGGGCTGTTATCACTTGTCGGCGATGTGTTGTCTCTGGGACGCGCCGCTGAGGCCCGAAATAGCGTCGATACCCTAAGCGGTTTTGAATCCAATGCGATCTTTTTTCGATCCGCATGAGCTGTTTCCCGATCCCTCTGTCGCAGAAAACGATCGGTATGGGCGAATCCGACCAAATATTAGCGCTTTGAGTCGGATGCGATTTCGACGAACCCGGCGAGTCGACCTGAAGGTCTTCGACAACGAAGATCGCGGGAGCGAACGACATGGACGGGATGCCCGAAGGGTCACCGATGAGGAAAGCGTAATCAATTTCGGCGAAGGTCTGAAGTTATTCCAATCTCTTAGTCAGCCAGAAGACCTATCAGCTCATCGATTCAGATCATCAGCGATTCGTATTCCATCCATTTATCTTGAATCCAATCCGCCGTTTTCGGCATCATAACTTTAAAGAATGAATGATTCGCTCTCTCGGGACGATTCCGGTCGAACCCAGCCAAACGTGACAGCCGCGACCTGGGTCGGCCTGTTTATCGCGCTCTTTGGAATATTGATCGCCCGCTGGGCCGTCTCTCTTTTCTATCCCACGTTCAGCTTTACCGCCACGCTCTGGAAAGAATCGCTCATCTGGCTGTGCGTCATCGCGCTCTTGTTCATTATCCGGCGCGGCGAACGATTGCCGCTGCGCTCCATCAGCCTCGGCACCAAGCCGGTGAAAAGCTCGATCCTGTGGGGAGGAATTCTCATCGTGCTCTGCGGCTTGATCGGCAGCGTAGTTGCCGGCCTCACCCATTTCAAAGGCGGCGAGACGGGAGACGCGTTGGCGAAGTTCCCACTCTGGCTGGTCCTTCTCGTCGTCCTGCGCGCCGGCGTGGTCGAGGAACTTTTCTATCGTGGCTACGCCATCGAACGACTTCAGCTACTCGGGTTGAACCGTTATTGGGCGGGCGTCATCCCGCTGTTGATCTTCGGCTTCGGGCACATGACCAACGGCTGGGCCAACGTCGTGCTCGCTCTTGCCCTCGGTGCAGTCTTAACCGCTGTCTATCTCTGGCGGCGCGACCTGGTCGCAAACATGATCGGTCATTTCATGATCGACTTAATCTCTGTCCTTCTGCCGCGATTCCTTTCGCACGCCTAGAAGCGAAGCACAGATGACAGACGACGAAGTCGTTGAGAGAAGCTGGCTAATATCTCGACGCGCGGACTGGTGCAAACGGGCGACAACGTCTTAATCGCGGGAACGATCGTGCTTGGCCAGGCGTCGCAGAATGTGATCGTGCGGGCGATCGGTCCATCGTTGCCCGTGCCGGGAGCGTTAGGAGATCCAACGCTGGAGCTGCACGACGGCAACGGCGCACTCATCGTCTCCAATGACAACTGGCGGAGCGATCAGGAAGCCGAAATCATCGCGACAACCATACCGCCGTCGAACGATCTGGAGTCGGCGATTGTGCGAAATCTCGCGCCTGGCAGTTACACCGCCATCGTCCGCGGTGCGAACAACGCGACCGGCGTGGCATTGGTCGAGGTTTACGCGCTGCATTAATCCCTACGCAGCTCGAATTCCGATCCGAACGGATCATTTTGTGGATCGCTCGGACCGGTCTCAGATCGACACCTATGTTTTTGCCCGGGAGGCCGAGCGGTTTGGAATCCAACTCGCTCGCCGCACCTGACAAATATCGCAGAGTGAACACTACGCCTCTCCGAAGCGAGCCTTTCTCTTGGCCACTGCGCCGTTGACTCCTCCCGTCTCGGGCTCAAACTCGCCTCGAAAAGGAATGACAAAATGAAGAAATTATTATCTGTAGTTTTTCTATGTTTCGCCGTGGCGGCTTGGGCCGCGGAGAAATCAACCAACGATTGGGCCATGAACGCTTCTGTTATCGAAGCCTGCAGTTGCCCGATGTTCTGTCAGTGTTACTTCAATACGGCTCCGGCCGGTCACACAGGTCATGGGGATCATGCCGGCGGGGAACATTTCTGCCGGTTCAACAACGCATAATAAGATCAATCACGGCCACGCAGGCAATGTGAAACTTGATGGCGCGAAATTCTGGGTCGCGGGTGATCTCGGCTCAGATTTTTCCACCGGGAAGATGGATTGGGCGGTGCTGACCTTCGATCCCGCGGTCAAGCCGGAGCAGCGCGAAGCGATCAAGACTATTCTCGGTCACGTTTATCCTGTGAAGTGGAATTCGTTCACTGTCGCTAACGATTCCTCAGTGGAATGGACCGCCGGGAAGGAAAAAGCCGAAGCGCGGCTGGATGGCGGGAAAACCGCTGAGGTCGTCCTGAAGAAATTCGCCGGCATGACATCCGAGCCGGTGGTGATGAAAAACCTGAAATACTGGGGGGTGCCGCGCAACGACGGCTTCATCATGATGCCGAATGAGGTGCAAGCTTATCGCGCGGGTGACAAATCATTCGAGTTCAAAGGAACCAACGGCTTCATGATCACGCTCGACATCAACTCGCGAGACGTGGCCGCGGAAGACGCGAAAACGAAAATGTAATCAAGCATCCGCAAAACGGATTGCTGAAATCGCCGCGAGCCAACTCGCGGCGATTTTGTTTTAGTCCGCAGCGATCACACCCCGGCACCGCAGAGGCGGCTTTCGGCGGCGATGATGTCTGGATCGCGGAGGTTTGCACCGTCCCGACTGGAAGTGGAACATCAACTGTTTAAAGACGCGGCCCTTCTTTGTTCTCCTTGAACGTGTTTCACACTCGACCGGTTAAAGCCGTCGAGTTCAAATCGACTCGGGGCGTGTTGGAAATCTGGCAACACGGTTGAAATTTTTCGGCTATTTAATGCTGCGCTAACTCAAACCTTGCATCCCGTCTCACACCTTTGCAGCTCTCCGTTGCCTGGTCCGTATGGCTGGTCGCGGTCGCGACGCAGCCTCGATGACGACCTGTCGCAGCCCCGGGTAGAGCGGGTGCTTTGGATTAGCTCGATAAAAACGGTGGTACCCGTTCGTGCGACTCAACACCAAGTGGGCGGCGTGGAGCTTGGCGAGCTCCTCCTGAACCGTGTGGAGCGAGAGAAAACTCAGGCGCGCCAACTGGCGCACATACAGCTCCTGCCCGCGGTTCGTCAGCAACAACCGCAGAATCTCCGCGCGCACGATGGGGAATAAGGCATGAAGCAAACTTCGGCGCATTGAATGTGTTCTACACTCGACCGGTTAAAGCCGTCGAGTTTGAATCGACTCCGGTGTGATTCCGGAAAGGCCGAGAGATTCGGGGGGAAATCCGACGCACTGCGTCGGATTTCTTCTCAACGGATCATTTTGGGAATGGCTCCGACCGATTTCGGATCGACACCGACTTTTTCGCCTGAGCCATCATCGCCGCCAGGAGCCTGAGTATGCAGGCCGTACTGAAAGCTCAGAAGCAGATCCTTCGCCGCCGAAGGATGTTCAGAAGCCGCGTTGGAGTTAAAACCATGCTCCAAAATTGTGGACCAGGCAGGAGGCAGGTTCCAAGCGTCTCCCGGCCGCTCAAACCCCATTGTCCATTCCGGAAAATCGCGCTGTTCGCATACTCCCGTCAGCAGGACCTTGACCAAATGATGGCGCGGATCGCGCTCCACCACCGTAAAACAAGCGCGCACCGCAGGTTCAGGTCCCTCGAGCAACTGTAAAAACTGTCCTTCGTGGAAAAGGAGCATGCCTGTGAGCGCGTGTTCAGCGTTTTTGCGGCGACTCTTTTCCACTAGCTCGAAGAGGTCATCAGGCCAAAAGTCTCGCGTTGCCGTGCTGCTGTAGAGGAGTTGAAAGACCATGGCCACTCAGGGAGCACGCCTCGCGCCCGCCGCAAATCTTTGTTGTCCCCGAAGGCGTCTCAAACTCGACCGGTTAAAGCCGTCGAGTTTAAAACGAGTTGGGGTGTGCGATTCGCCGCTTGGACCGTCAGGATGCCGAGCGGTTTTGGATCCAATGCGATCTTCTGTCGATCCGCCTGAGCTGTCTTCCGATGCCTATGTCGCTGAAAAAGAATTGGTATGCGAATCCAGCCAGGCATTGGCGTTTTAAATCTGACGAACGTGTTTCAAACTCGACGGGTTAAAGCCGTCGAGTCTAAATCCGCACGGAGGTGGTTAGAGCTGTCCCTGTTGGAGTGGTGAGAGTCAGCCACGTGGTGCAATCTTGCGCCCAGGATGCCGAGCGGTTTTGAATCCAATGCGATCTTTTTTCGATCCGCATGGATGATTTACCGATCCGTATGTCGCGGAAAACAATCGGTATAGCGAATCTGGCCGCTGGAGCGCGCGCACCTAACGTAAAGCGCCTACGCCCTCGCTCTTATTCACATGTTTGTGCCAGAAGTGAGGACTGACCCCGCGTTCGCACGAAAAAATGGAAGCGCAGGATATGAAAATCCTGCGCTTCCTCCGAGCCCGTGAGGGCAGGTTACATGTAGTTCAACGCGCCGCACTTCCAGCACGTGAAATAGGTCCAGCCCGACTGGACATAGTTGCCCGCGCCGTCGTTGAAGCAGGTGTAGAGAAGTTGACTCCCGCGACCGCCGGCTTCGCCAGCATCGCCGCCCTTTTCGCCGCCTTTTCCGCCTTGTTTATCAGTTGGCTTTTTGCCTGTGTTTTCGTCCGCCATAATAGTACCCTTTCGTGTCGTTCGTTGTTTGTTATCGCCACATCATTCGATCTGGCGGCAACATTCTTTACTAATGTTTCGCGGCGCGACAAGTCCTGGCTGCCCGCCGTTGTTTGATTTCCTCTTAGACTGACGGGGACGCAGACTTTGCGGATTATCTTGAAATTCCGCGCGGAGAGTCCGGATTGACCTTTTCTGGCCAGGCCGATATCTTCGATCCCACTGTCTTCGTTTTGCCGGGTGCGTGTCGTTTGAAAGATGCGCATCCGGCTTTTTCTTTCCTGGTGGGAAACTCGGGTCGGATGTTAACATCCCCGGATAATTCTTGCAGCCATCGTCTTGAGTTTTCTCACCCTTGACTCCGGTTCCGCGAAGGCGGCTTCTTCCGGACCGCTCCATACCTTCTATGGAGAGGTGAAAGCGGTCGACCTGGCGGCCAAAACGATCACGATCAAGTCCAACAACAGGATTCTCGTGTTCCATGTTACCGACGAAACGAAGATCAGCGGACGACACGAATATGTCAGGTTGGACAAGGTCCAACGGGGGCAGGGTGCCACGGTGGTGATGCGCGTGGGCGAAGGCAACGTCGGAATTGCGGTCCAGATTCGTTTCGACGCGAATGCGAACTTCTCGAAATATTTGTCGCTCTATTCCGCCAGGACTACGCGGGGCGAAATGATCACGGGACTCGCGGTCAATAATTTCGTCGCCTACCAGCCCCGGACGAGGGGTTCAGGCGAGCTGCCGATCTGGGCCCGGAAAAGTTACGCATGTTCCGGCTTTCGGTGCAGCCGGATGGAACGGTGGTGAGCGCGATACCGTACGTGTCGTTCGGGATTGAGGAATTGGATGCGCGGGCGGTAAGATGGCTGAAGAAATGGCGCTTCCATCCGAACAGCGTGACCGAAGTGCGGATCCCCGTGGGATACTATAGGACCTTCCGTTAGACGCATGCTGAGCGCGAGCGTCGAGGCACTGCGCTCCGCCGCCTGATCGCCCCTGTAGCCACGTCCCTGTGGGACGCGTCAGCGCCCGGGTCGCCTTGCACCTACACTTTAACTTTCACCTGCACACGGTTTCTAATTCCGAAGCGCTTTCTCCGCATGTTCTTGACTTACCGCAGGGCATCCAACAGAAAATGGATGAACAGACACCTCCTAATCGCGCTGATTCCCATCTTGTGACGATTTCAAATTCCATGCTTCGTGAGCGCACTCGACGCAACTTTCTTTTGCTCGCCGGCAAAGGCCTCGGTCTGGCCGCGCTTTCTTCCGCGACGGTCGCGTCGTTGCTGAAAACCGTCGCAGCAGCGACGCAGAGCGTGGCGCATTTGACGCCGGAGCAGGCGGCAATGGATGAAGACTACTGGTCCGTCATTCAGAACTCTTTCTCCGTCACGCGTGGCATTATCAATCTGAACAATGGCGGCGTTTCGCCCAGCCCGCGGATCGTGACCGAGGCGCTGGTGCGTTACACCTGGCAACAGGAAGACGCCACCGCCTACACCATGTGGCAAATTCTCGAGCCACAATCGGAAACGATTCGAACCGGCCTGGCGGAATTGTTCGGCTGCGATCGCGAAGAGATTGCGATCACGCGCAATGCTTCCGAGTCACTCGAGATTCTTTTGATGGGCATGGACTTTAAGCCGGGGGATGAAATTCTCACCACCACCCAGGATTATCCGCGCATGCTGACCACGCTGCGTCAGCGTGAGAAGCGAGAAGGCCTGAAGCTCAAGCTGATTCAGATTCCCATTCCGCCCAAGAACCTCGATGAGATCACCACGGCCTTTGAAAAAGGAATTTCCAGCCGAACACGCCTGATTCTGATCGCGCATCAGGTCAACATCACGGGACAGATCACTCCCGTGAAAGCTGTCTGCGACATGGCTCGCGCCAAAGGAATTGAGACGATTGTGGACGGCGCGCATTCCTTCGCGCAGTTCGATTTCAAACAGAAGGATCTGGGTTGTGATTACTTCGGCACCAGCCTGCATAAGTGGTTGTACGCTCCCAAAGGCACGGGCCTGCTTTACGTGAAGCGCGATAAGATCGAAAAGATCTGGCCGTTGATGGCCGCGGAATCCAAGCAGGCATCGGACATACGCAAGTTCGAGGAGATTGGCACACATTCGGCGGCGATAAAACTGGCCATTGGCGAGGCGCTCCTGTTTCACAACGGTATCGGCGGCAAACGCAAGGAAGCGCGGTTGCGTTACTTATCACGTTACTGGATGAACCGGCTCAAAGATGTGCCCAAGGTTCGCTTCAACACTTCCTTTGATCCGAATCAATCGTGCGCCATCGCGAACGTTCATATCGAAGGATCAAAACCTGACGCCATCGTTAAGTATCTCTTCGACAAACATCACATCTTCACGACGCCCATCGTCCATGAAGAGTTTCAGGGCATCCGTATCACGCCCAACGTCTACACCACGCTGGGCGAGCTGGATCGTTTTTGCGAACAGATGGAGATGATCGCGCGCAAGGGATTGCCGTCGTAGCGGCGGATGGAGGCAGGTGCCAAAGCGCTCTCGGGGTGAGTCCCTGAAGCCGTAAGGACTCGCCAGTTCGGCTAGGCGTTGTCCAGCGCTGCAAGCTGCGCTTCGCTTAGCTTCAGCTTGCCGGCAGCGACATTTTCCTCCAGATGCGCGACCGACGACGTGCCGGGGATTGGCAGCATCACGGGCGAACGATGCAGCAGCCAGGCGATCGCCACCTGATACACACTCGCGTTCTGCTCCTTTGCGACCGCTTCCAGCGCGCCGGCCTTCAGCGACCTGCCGCCGCCGACCGGCGACCACGGCATAAATCCCAGCCCCTCTTTTTCGCAATGCTTCAGCGCGTTGTCCCACTTGCGGTCCGCGACGTTGTAACGGTTCTGCACCGTCGCGATCGGCACAATCTTGCGCGCACGCTCTATCTCTTCCGGCCCCACTTCCGACAACCCGACATGCCGGATCTTCCCGGCCTCGCGCATCTCCTTGATCGCGCCTAACGAATCCTCCATCGGCACCTTCGAATCGATCCGATGGAGTTGATACAGATCGATCCGTTCCAGCCGCAGCCGCTTCAAGCTCTTATCGACGCATTGCTTGAGATACTCGGGCCGGCCGTTCGGCACCCATTGGCCGGGGCCGGGCCGCGTCAGCCCGCCCTTCGTCGCGATGACCAAACCCTTCGGGTAAGGATGGAGCGCTTCCGCGATCAAGAGCTCGCTCGTCTCCGGCCCGTAGGCATCGGCGGTATCGATCAAATTCACGCCCAGCTCGACCGCGCGTTTGAGAACTTTATGCGCTTCCTCCCGATCCTTTGGCCAACCCCAGATTCCCTCGCCCGTGATCCGCATCGCGCCAAACCCGAGCCGATTCACCGTCATATTCCCGCCAATCTTAAAAGTCGTGCTTATGCCTGGCTCCGCGGCCAGTAATGCGGTCGATCCTCCGGCCAAAATCGTCGCTCCTGTTGCCAAACTCATTCCCAGAAATGTTCTGCGGGAAACCTCGTTGTCCCTCCGCTCGCGCGTTAGCCTGGCAAGATTAGCGTCCATGCCGTGAGCGTACGTTTTCAAAAATAGCTGTCAATAGCCCACGCGTCGGACGATCCGATTGCAGGCTCTCAACCATCAACTCTCAACTACTTTTGTTTGCGTACACCACGCTCGGCAAGCTGGATCGTTTTTGTGAATGGAGCGTGCTGGGAAGCCGCGACATAGACGGATAAACCCGAGAGTGCGGGAGCGAAACGAGTCAATGGAACGAACGGGATGAGTGACACGTCGCGATCGGGAATCGCGCGGGTAGACGGCAACGCAGCTAGGGCAGCTGGCGCAAGCACGGGGCAGTGCGAGTGATCAAGGTAAAGCTGCGAGGGAAACAGCGAGCGAGTGCGGGTCGCGAGCGAGTTTCAACAGATGGAGATGATCGCGCGCAACGGATTGCCGTCGTAGCGGCCTCTTCTGTAGCGGCGGTCTATGACCGTCGACAAGAGATCGAAAATCGAAAGCCTCCGTCGTAGCGACTAACAGAGCGCGCTGGAAGCCGCGACATAGACGGATAAACCCGAGAGCGCGGGAGAGGAACGAGTAAATAGAGGCAAGTGCCAAAGCGCTCTGATCGCTTTCGGAGTTGATGACTGACCCCCAATTACCCAGCACCTTGCCACTCCGCGCAGCCGTGCGCTGTCCTCGAGGCTTTCGTCTTTCAGCCAAGGGATGTGAGATCGAGCTTGCCGAACGCGGCCAATCTCTGGTTGAATCACGTTGTGAGCGATCAGGTGTACGGGGGACGAATAACCAGCGAAGAAAAGTCGACGCTCAGCACGTACATCGGTCTCATCGTGGTGACCGCGATCGCGGCCGGAGCGATTTACTTCCTCGTTCTCGCCCAGAAAGAGACAAAGGAGGTCATCGGTTTCGATCCGAACAGGCCGGTCCCGAGCGACGCCAATTTGAAACGCCGATTAAAGGCGGAGCAGTACCATGTCGTGCGCGAAAGCGGCACCCAGATGCCTTTCCAAAACGAATTCTGGAACAACGACCGTCCCGGCATCTACGTCGATGTTATTACCAACGAACCACTCTTCACTTCGGTGGACAAATTCGATGCTGGCCTCGGCATGCCGACGTTCAGCAAGCCAATCTCGAAAGATCTCCTCGTCGAGAGCCTGGATACTTCGCACGAGATGCAGCGCACCGAGGTGCGCGCCAAACGAAGCAACGCCCACCTCGGCCACGTCTTTCCCGATCCGCAGTCGCCGAGCGGACAACGCTACACCCTCAATTCGGCCGCCTTCCATTTCATTCCGGTCGAACGAATGAGACTGGAACATTACGAAGCGTACCTGCCGCTCTTGCAGAAGAAGTAGCGCTCGAACTGCGGATTGTAGGGCGTTTTGTGCCAAACGCCGATCCGCGACTAATGGCGTCTGACACAGACGCCCTACAACTCGAATTGCGGTGAGGAGCGCACCCAGCGCGCGTCCTGTGCCAGCCGACTCGGACCGAATGCACCTGGCGTTTGCGACGTCGCGATTCTATCTCTTCAAACCAGCGGTAATCGCGGCGAATGGAACGAATGGGATAAGCGACATAGAAGGTAAAGCTGCGAGGGAAGCAGTGAGTGAGTATGGGCAACGAGCGAATTTCAACTGTTGGAGCGCAGCTTCCAAGTCTTCTACGATCTCGGCGGCGATGCCGGTGCGGGAAGGTTGGTAGGTCTTGGGCATCAAATGTTAAATGTTTTAGGGCGTGTTGCCGAAAAGGGTTGCGGTGGGGTAGTAACCAAGAAGTCGTTAGGAATTTAGCAGGTTGATAACAACTGACCACTGCGTCAAAGAAAGACAACGAGATCGCCTTGTGCCGCGTTGAATCTGCGGGGGCACTA
>DASVJK010000111.1:0-19767 GCA_036385955.1 Chthoniobacterales bacterium
GGAAGAATTCACGCCGAGCGGCCCCAGATCCTGACGCCCGAACACTACTGCCGCCTCTTGCTCGAGGGTTTCGGAGAGAAGGCGCAGAAATACGTCGATCAATTACGAGAGCACACACGGGATGTGGCCGTGCTGCGCTACGGATTTCAGTTTCGGAAAACGGATGTCACCGAGAACACCGTGCGCGACACCATGGAAGCCGTGATCGCGCGGACCAAGCTCAAGGTCGAACATTCGGAAGAACCGCTCAGTGCCGTGATTCAAGGCGTGGACGACGCCTGGGAAGTCTGCCTGCTAAAATTCACCATCGATCTCATCGAACGCTCGACAGGCGGAAACCTCGGCGATTTCCGACGGCGTGGATTGGTCTAAGATCAGACCTCCAGTTTTTCATAGCGCCGCATCAGCTTGAAAAAACGGATGGTGTCGCGCACGGGGTGGATGCTGCTTACTTCGTCGGAGTAAACCGTGGCGATCGGGACTGACTCGATGCGGCAACCTTTGCGGCTGGCCAGGATGAGCATTTCCGTTTCGTAGTCAAAGCGCTCCGCGCCTCCAAGCAAGTCCGGGATGAGGCTGTAGTGCACCATGCGAAAGCCGCATTGCGTGTCGGGAATTGGCTGGCCGCAGAGGCGGCTGATTTTGTTGCTCATGTAGCGATTGACCAAACGCCTCAACAGAGGCATCTCGCGGACATCTTTCATCCGAGTACCGATCAAAAGTTCTGCACGCGCCGAGGAAGCGGCTTCGAGAAAACGCGCAATCTCTTCGGGTAGATGCTGGCCATCGCCGTCGAGAATTGCGATGTAGATGAAGTTGCGATCTAACAAGTGACGCAAGCCCGTTTTGATCGATTCGCCTTTGCCGACGTTCTGCGGATGCATAATCACTTCGGCTCCCGCATTTCGCGCGGTGGCCGCAGTCGCATCGGCCGAGCCGTCATCGATCACGAGGACATTGTCGAGCTGCTGAAGCGTGCGCCGGACGACATCGGCGATATGTTTTTCTTCGAGATAAGCGGGAATGACCGCCGCGACCGTCGTCCGGTCGATCGCGTCGTCCCGGGGTTCCGCCATTTTATCGAACTACCGGGTGGAAATCTGCCGCGTGATACGAACTGCGCACGAGTGGACCGGACGCCACGTGCTCGAAGCCTTTCGCGCGGGCGATTTCTCCGTAGGCATCGAAGCGTTCCGGCGGGACAAACTCGATTACCGGAAGATGCTGCGTAGTCGGCCGGAGGTACTGACCCAGCGTGAGCACCTGGCAACCGATTTCGCGCAGGTCGTCCATCGTCTGAAATAGCTCTGGCTCCTTTTCGCCGAGCCCGAGCATCACTCCGCTTTTTGTGACGACCTTCAGGGAAAGCTCTTTCGCTTTGCGCAAGACATCGAGCGAGGTCCGATATTTCGCGCGCGAACGCACTGCCGGCGTCAACCGTTCGACGGTCTCCATATTGTGATTGAAGATGTCGGGCGCGGCATCGAGGACGATTTGGATGCACCATTCCTGGGCGTGGAAGTCGGGAACCAAAACCTCGATGATGACCGAGGGATCCATCGCGCGAATCGCTTCGATCGTACGGGCAAAATGATTCGCGCCACCATCTTTCAGATCATCTCGGGCGACGGCGGTAACGACGACGTGCTTCAAACCCATCCGGCGCACGGCCTCGGCCACGCGCTGCGGTTCATCTTCTTCCAGCTCGAACGGTTTAGCCGTAGTCACCGCGCAAAATCCGCAGGCCCGGGTGCAGCGCTCGCCAGCAATCATCATCGTCGCGGTACCCTGGCTCCAACATTCCCAGCGGTTCGGGCACTGCGCGCTCTCACAGACGGTGTGCAACCGCAAGTCCGAGATGAGGGCTTTCGTGGAGAAGAAAACCGGATTCGAGGGCAATCGAACTTTGATCCATGGCGGCTTCTGCGCCTGGTGCAACGCAGGATCGATTTTCGTGCAGGACATCACGGCGAAGCTATTCGGGCCGATAAGGAAAGCAACCGCGGCGGGGAGAGCCCAACGTCCAAGCCTCCTCCGCCAAAGTGGCTACGGCGGCCGGGCGTCCAACTTCAGACATTGACGCTCACGCGTGTCCGCGTTGTCATCCCGAGCCGTTCGGGAATCGAAATCTACAACTTCGTTCGGCCGGAGAGCGCTTGATAAAGCGTTAATTCATCCGCGGACTCAAGGCCGCCGCCCGCAGGCAAACCGTGCGCGATTCGCGTTAGCGTGACCGAAAATGGCTTCAGCAATTCGACGAGATAATTGGTCGTTGCTTCTCCTTCCACGTCGGCCGCGAGGGCGAGGATGATCTCAGAGAATTTCTCCTCTTCGACGCGGACGACCAATTCCTTGATCCGCAAATCATCGGGACCAATGTGATCGAGCGGCGCAATCCGCCCGCCTAACGAGTGGTAACGCCCACGGAACGCGCCCGTTCTTTCGAGGGGAAGAATATCGGTCGGCTGCTCGACCACGCAAAGCAGATCCGAGACGCGTGACGTGTCGGAACAAATTCCACAGATCTCTTCCATCGTAAAGAATCCGCAGCGCGGACACGGCCGCACCGATTGCCGCGTCGCCGTGATCGCCCGCGCGATATTCTCCGGCTGGTCGCCGCGCGACTGCACGATCCACAAGGCAATGCGTTCCGCGGAGCGCGGTCCGATCCCGGGCATTTGCCGCAATTGCGCGATCAAATCCCGGATCGACGACGGGTATTCCGTTTTCCTCAAAACCGGCGGCCCCTTACTCGTCCAGCGGCGTATTGGTCAACTGCAAGGCGAGCGGCTCGAGCCGGCGGAGATACAATTGCAGCGGGCGATCTTCTTCACCTTCCGGGCCGCGCGCATTTTGAAATTGAGAATAGGCTTCGGCCCATCGTTTTTCTCGATAAAGCACGACTCCATTCCAGAACGCGTCGCGCCGCGTTATCTGGTCCCGTGACGCTTCGAGAGCCAGCGCAATCGGCTCGTAAATTTCGTGCCGTTCACGCACATCCACTCCGCTCAAAAAATCGATGGGCCGCGCGACGAGAATTTTGCTGGCCAGCTCAAAGGTGCGCGGCCCGAGCAGAACTCGTGAGCCATAAAAGCGATTCGCGATGCAGAATCGTCGCGCCAACTCCACGGGCTCGCCGGTCGCGAGCAGGCTGCGCTGACCATTATTTTTCACGGGCGCCATGATCATGATCCCGGAGCTGACACCCGCGTGCACACCGATGCTTGTCGGCGCGTCGGATTTGCCGGATTTATTGGAATCAGAAAACGCCTGGGTCAGCGCCATCGCCTTGCGCGTCGCTTTTTCCGCGTGCTGTTTATCGCTCTCCGGGAAACCAAAGATGGCGACGACGCCCTCGCCGCCGGCCGACTCGATGTAAGCGCCAGCCTTGTGAAACGCCTCTGTGGCGTGCGCAAGAAATTTCTCGGTAATTTCCGCGAAGACAGCGGGCTCACATTCCTCGGCCAGATCGTGCTTGTTCGCGATGTCGCAAACAACCGCCGTCACTTCGCAGGCTCGCGCAGCTAAATCGGGCGCGAGTTCCGCACGCTTGACGCGAGCCCGAGGCTTTGGAGAAACCGCTTCAGGAGACAAAACAGGTGCGCGATCCCGGCGTCGCTGAGCGAATCCGACCAATCCCAGGAATCCGATCGGCATGAGAAAACCGAGGGCCGTTCCGGCGAGGGACGGGAGCGGCTGAAAGAGAACATGATAAAGCGAACAAACCCAGGCAACCCCCGCCAACTCGACGAGCAGAATCGCGATGATCGAACCAAGCCGCGCGCGGCGCGTGGTCACCAAAGTCATCCAGGCCACACCGAGGGCCAAAATGAACACGAAAACATACTGCCACTTATCGCTCACCATCTTTGTGGCAACCGCCTGACGCGACAGAAGATCGGTAATCGCCAGTTCGGGCCCGAGCAGCAAGCCGCTCCGATGCAAACCCATAACGAACCCACCTGCTATCAGGCCAATGATGAGCGCTGAAAGAAGTGGCCGTTTCATCTGTGGATTGCTCTCAATTCTTTTCGGCCGGTGCAAGCGGATAGTGAGACTGCACCACCAGATCGCTCAAGAATTTATCCGGAGCGTCGACTGCGCCGCGACCCAGGATGAACGCTTTTTGTCCGGTGTTTTTCCGAATGAGATTAAGTCCGAACTGATAATCCTTAAAGAGGTGCGCGCAAAGTTCCGGCATCGTCATGCGCTCGGCCTGCGCTCTTTGAATCAAGTGCGCAAGAGCAGCTTCGTCGAACGCAATTTCGAGTCCGTGCTCATTTCCAAAGTGATCCGCAAAGGCGCGCGCACTCCGTTCCAAGGCGGCTTCTTGGTGTTTGTGCCCTTCCGCCATAAGACGATCGAGCACCCGTTTGGGCTCTCGGACGAGTTCCTCCGAGACACGTAATTGGCTGAGACCGGAACCGGCGAGATAATACTTATAATCGCGAAACAATTTTTCCCAAACCGTCAGGAGTCCCCGCGCGCCCGTTTTCTCCTTCGCCGCCGCTTCCGCCATCAAACGCAACGCTTCATCCTCGAAGCTGATTTCGATCCCGTAAGCACGGAAGGCACGCTCGTACTGTCGAAGGATGCTGCCCTCCGAGAACTTCATGATCTGGTACAGATCGTCCGCGATCAATTCCTCGCAGACGACGCGAATCGGCAGCCGGCCGATGAATTCCGGCTCGAACCCGTACTCGATAAAATCCTGGGTCGCAACGTACTGAAACAATTCGTTGTCCATCACCGGCCTCGGCTCGGCATTGAACCCAATCTGCCCTTGCGCGAGACGCCGTGAGACCTGCTGTTTCAAACGCTCGAACGCGCCGCTCACCACAAAAAGGATGTGCCGCGTGCTGATCGTCTCACGCTTCGCTTTTCCACCCCGTTTTTGAAATTCGAAGGCGGCCTGAAGTTGCGCCTGCAGATCGTTAGCGCTTCGCAACGGCACGTCGGTTTCTTCCATCAACTTGAGAAGCGTGGTTTGCACGCCGCGTCCACTCACATCGCGTCCCACTAAATTTCCCGCCGCCGCGATCTTGTCGATCTCGTCGATGTAGATGATGCCGAATTGCGCGAGTTGCACGTCTCCATCGGCTTTGTCCACGAGTTCGCGCACGAGATCCTCGACGTCACCACCCACGTAGCCGGTCTCACTAAACTTCGTAGCGTCCGCCTTTACGAAAGGAACTTTTATCAGTTCCGCGATGTGTTTTATAAGATAGGTTTTTCCGACGCCGGTTGGCCCCACCAGGATTACGTTTTGCTTTGCGTATTCTGTTTCTTCCGCGCGCGCGGCGTCCTCTTTTTCGAGGCGGCGCAAATAATTGACGTGATTGTAATGGTCGCAGACTGCAATCGAGAGGACCTTCTTTGCCTCGTCTTGCTTGATCACGTACCGATCGAGGTGCGCTTTGATGTCGCGCGGCAGAAAATCAAAGACGAACTGCTCGTCGTCATTCCGCTTCGGCTTTTCCTCCGCTCCGGCCTCGGCGGTCTCCGGCTCGGCGTAGGTCGCAAAGGAAACCTTGTCGCCGAAATTCGTTTTCATGAATTCGGAGAGCTTCGCTTTCAATTCTTCTGGCGATGGAAATGGAGGGTTTTGGCTCATTGGATGGTGCCTCGCGCGCGTGCAGCGAGTCGAGAAGCGGTAACCTAGCATCGTCAATTCGGCTGTAAACTTGCTGGAGTGCCATTGTTGGACAACATCGAGAGGCGGAACGCTCGATTTCAGACAAATCGCTCATTTGACCAGAGGTCATAGCACGCGTAATTTGTCCGCATGAAACGGTTAATACTGGGTGTGACGATTGGCGCGCTGTCTCTGGGGTCTGCCATGGCTGATCGGCCGGGGGTCGAACAGAAAAGTCAGAAAGATAATGCCGATTACGAATGCGTTTATCTCACTGGTTCCCATATTCCGCAGAGGGTAAAGAAGCGCAACATCATCACGGTCGGAAAGAACGGTCCGGTTTTGACCATCGATCAAAGAGAGATGGAGCGGAACGGCAATCTACCGATTGCGGATCAACTGGCCCATTACCCCGGGATCCAGATCAGTCATCACTAATCGAGTGTTTATTTACGGGTCGTGAATGGCCCTAGATTGCAATTCTGCCAGCTCACCGGGCCGGCAGTTGTGTGGTGTTTTGTCTTTTTCGAAGACCCCCTTGAGACCGCTTTGCGCCTCTAAGGCTTGGTCATGATCGCGCTCAATGTGGCGCGCGAACGCGCCGGTTTGCGGCTGGACCGTTTTCTCGCCGTCGAACTCACCGATTTTTCCCGGGCGCGCCTACAAACTTTGATTCGCGGTGGATTCGTTAGGCTGAACGGAAAGCCGCCTCGACCACGCGATCTCGTGCGCGTCGGCGACACCGTGGAACTGACCGAACCTGCCATAGGAAAAATCGAAGCCCAGCCGGAGCAGATGGCGCTCGAGGTTCTTTTTGAGGACGACGACCTGCTCGTACTGAACAAGCCGGCTGGGTTGGTCATGCATCCCGGCGCGGGCCATCAGCAGCACACGCTGGTAAACGCCTTGCTTGCCCATTGCAAAAATCTCTCGGGCATCGGCGGACGGGAGCGCCCGGGAATTGTTCATCGACTGGACAAGGAGACGAGCGGCTGTCTCGTCGTGGCCAAAAACGATTCGACGCACCGCAATCTGTCGAAGCAATTTGCCGCGCGCACGATGCAGAAAATCTACCTCGCGCTTGTGGCAGGCATTCCGCGGAAATCGAGTGGAGTGATCGACGCAGCCATCGCCCGGCATCCGGTGCATCGGCAGCGGATGAGCATCGCGCGCAGGCAGGGACGGGCGGCAAAGACCGAGTATCGTGTCCTGAGCTCGGGCGCTGGCATGAGCCTGTTGGAATGCACTCTGCACAGCGGCCGGACGCATCAAATACGGGTGCATCTCCATCACCTCGCCCACCCGGTGCTTGGCGATAAATTATATGGTGGCAAACATGCCGGAACTTTTCCGCGCCAAATGCTGCACGCGTGGAAGCTCGCGTTCCGTCACCCGCGCACCGGCGAGGTAACAACATTCGAAGCGCCCGTCCCCTCGGATTTTGCGGAAGCGATGCGTCAGCTTCCTAGCAGTCCCTGACCGCTTACGAGTTCGTCGATTCTTCTGCAACCGGCTGTCTTCGGATGCCGAACAGGATCGCTGCAGCGAGGGCTGGGACCATAATGATCGCCCGCATCCAAGGCTCCGCGTGCCATGGCAAAGCAAAAAGCCGTTCATTCCAAAACAGAAAATATGCGAAAAGCGTGATGGAGAAAACGAACCAAGTGTAGGCGCGTCGCCAGGCGGCGAGCGGCAGGATCCAGGCGCAGTACCAGGGATGCAAGACCGGACTAAGGATAAGCGCAGTCCCGAACGCCCAAATCATCCCGCGCTTCCAGTTCCGCCAAAACAACAGGGAGACCAGCGCAACGCAGATAACCAAGATGACATTGTAATGATAATTTTTCTGGTGCGGGTTCGGCCAAACCGTTTCTTCAATCAGCCACCAAAAGAGATCGTTCAATCTCGTCACATGGGCGAAACGGCCTAACGACTCCCAGATGTTGATTTTCGGATAACCGTAAAACGTACTCAAGAGCGCTGGAATCCCCACGCTCACGAGGAGAGTGATCGCGCGGAAACCGAGCGCGAATACGCAGGTCAAGAGAAGGAGGACGGGAACGAGCTTCACCGAGATGGCAACGCCGAAGGCCGCGGAGGCGGCGAGAGCCAGAAACCATTTCCTCCGTGAATCCGTCGCGGCCTCAAAACGCGTGAGGAACAGAATCCCAGCGGTCATCGGCAAAATCATCAAGCTGTCGAAATGAGCCGCGCCAGCGAAGCTATAAACGACCAGCGGATTCCAGGCGTACCAAGCCGCATTCGCGTAGCGCGACGTTCCGCCGAACAGAAGCAAGAGCAAGGCGATCGTCCCAAGATCCGCGCCAGTAAAAAGAAGCTTATAGAGCAAAGGCCGATCGGAAATTCCGCTCAGCCCCGCAAAGAGAAGCTCGGCGCCGGGCGGGTAGATTGCGCGGAAATCACGGTGATTGATCTTCTGCCACTCCGGAAATTCGGCGCGAACTAACTCGAGTTTCGGATCGTCCGGCGCATAGACATACGGGTTGAAACCGGCCCGCTGAATTTTCCCTTCCCATTGATACCGGCACAAATCGTCGCCCGGCGCGAGTGGCATTGCGATCAAGCGCAAAGCGATGGCGACCACCCAGAAAACGATTACTTGAGCGCGTCGACTCATCAGAACGGGAAATTCTTTGACCGCGAAAAGGGAGGCGACCCCGCAGAGCATGGCGGCAGCGACGAACTTGACCGGCATCTCTTCGAGCGTCCAGTTGTCAAAGAAATTCAGCGAGGCACAGCAGAGAATTTCAGCCGTCAATGCGATCGAGAAACGGAGAAGCTGCTGGCGGCGCATTGGTCCCTCTTCCTGAACTAGGCGACCTCAACCTTCGGCGCCGTTTTCACCGAAGTCGTTTCCGCAGAGACGCTGCGGCGAAGGATGCGCTGAAGCCCAGCCCGATAAGCGGCAAGATCTATCAGTTCCGCCACGCGATGTCTTAACCGCCGTGCATGAACCCCCAGGAAAATGATGAAACAAAAATAAATTGCGATGAGCCAGGGCTCGGCGTGGCCGACGTTCAGCTGCCTGTAAACCAGAAGACTGAGCGCGACGAGATTGATGATTACCGTCGTGGCCACGAACCGATAGCGAAGACCGGCGCGCGTTAGACATTTTAAGCCGCCGTGATATTCGGTCACTGTTTTCAGCGCAACGCTCCCCCAAAAATTTCCGTAAATCTGAATGTCCCATTCATTCCAGCCGGTATCGGTGGAATAGCGCCAGTCTTCCTCGTTAAGCAGGGTAAAGATCGCACCGAGCAGGTGATGGCGGTCCTTGCCTTCCTCACTCCAATAGCTGCGACGCCGCAAACTCCCGGCGAATTCCGCGCCGGCCGGCAGACGTTCGTGCGTGCTGATGACCGTGCGCGGTGTCCGTTTGAAGTGGAGCCATGTGAAATAGCGCGACCATCCACGGACCAGCGGCTGGGCAAAGGCGAGGAACGTTACGAGGAGACGGGCGGCGATCGTGTCGAACTTCGGTTCGATCCGCGCGCGCAGCATATAAGAGATCGCGACGCATAGAGTGCCGCCAAACATCAAATAGGGAACGATACGGAGCGCGGGCAGAAAGATTCCCAGTCCAAAAAGAAAAACGGTCAGCGCAAACCATTCGATGCTGCTCAAGTATCCCGCGACTTCCGATTGCGGCGTGGGATAAATCGACTGGAATAGGCCTTCGCCAAAAATTCCGTGATAGATGATCGGCCGGTTAATGAACCAACTGAAGCGAGGCGTCCCATAAATCTGCCCGCGCCACTTGGCTGTGCCGGTCGGCCCGAAGAAGATCAGATGCTTGAAACGAAGCATTGATTCGGCCTCGCCATAGCCTTCCTGTTGTTTGCGAAACGCGCGCAGCGTGAAACGGCGATGATGCCAAACGAGCGCTGTCGGACTGAAGGCGATCTCGTGTCCGGCCTGCTGGACTCGCCAGCAAAAATCGACGTCGTCGCCGGCCTTGTGATACTCTGGATCGAATCCACCGATGCTTTCAAACGCCCAGCGGTACCACGCCATGTTACAGCCCGGAATGTGCTCGGCCACGGTGTCCGTCAGGAGGACATGACTCGGTCCGCCCGGCGCGGCGGCGACGCAGGCCTGGACCCAATTACGCGCCGGCGGCGAAACATTCGGACCACCCACCCCCGCATAGTTGCCGCTCAAGAGCGTGCTCAAGAGATAATAGAGCCAATCCGGATCGGCCATGCAATCCGAGTCGGTGTACGCGAAAATTTCGCCTTTTGCGACGGCGGCCCCGTGGTTCCGAGCGTGACTCAAACCGTGATTGGTTTGATAGAAATAACGGACGTGCGGAAAGCGGGCGGCAATTTCGCGCGTCTCGTCAGTCGATCCGTCGTCCACCAGAATTACTTCGCAGTTGGGATAATCGAGCTTGCCTAACGACTCCAGGCATTGGGCGAGCGTTTTCGCCCCGTTATATGAACAGACAATCACGGAGACGAACGGCGACCTTGGCAACGGGCGATGCGGCAGTGCTGCGTTATCCTTTCCGAGCTTCTCGCGTAAAGCGAAGAATGCCTTCTTCGGCTCGCGCGTGCGCGTCACGATTCCAAACGCCCAATCGGTGATCTCCTGATCGCCGGTGAACCATTCGTCCGTCCAGGTAAAAAAGACGGTGCCGGCAAGCCCGCACTTCACCACGCTTTCGACGTGCCAGCCGAGCATTTCTGCCTGCTCTTGTTCCGTGTGGCGGATCGTGTCCATGCCGAATTCCCCCAGAATGAGGGGCCGATCTTCTGAGAGATTTTGCAGGCGAAGCAGGTAGCGCTCGAAGTCTCGCTGGTTGTGAAGGTAGACGTTGAAGCAAGAGAAATCGCTATTCTGCGGAAGAAGAAATTCTGTCGGCGGGTAGCTCGCATAAGAGAAGAGAACGTTCGGATCGGTCTCGCGCCCGATGCGAATAAGGTGCTCGACAAATTCCGTCACACGCCTCACGCCAAGCCAGCGCACCATTGTGCTGGAGATCTCGTTGCCGACGAGATAACCGAAGATTGCCGGATGACCGCGATTCGTGGCTACCGCCGTTCGAACCATCGCGACGATCTCATCACGCGACGCCTTCTGGCCAAGGAACTCTACATGTTTCGCCCAGGGCAGCGTGATGAGAACGCGCATTCGCGCCGCGGCGCAATGATCCAAAAACCAGAGAGGCGGGACGTGATAGATCCGAACGACGTTCAACCCTGCTTCCCGCATTTGCGCGAGATCGCGTTCCACTTGATGGCGCGGGCCGAGGTAATGCCCTTCAGCGTCCGGTTTGAACGGCCCGTAGGTGACGCCTTTAACGAAGAATTTTCGGTCGCCTTCGAAGAAAAATTTCGCGACAGCGCGAATCGGGCCCGAGGAAGCGGAGCTCACAGCGGGAGTTCGATAGTCCAAGCGGCGCGGCGACGCAAAGGTTTTAACTGTAGAGGCAGCCGTGTCGGCTGCTCACGAGAAATTGCAGGCGACACGCCTGCCCCTAGAGGTCTTTCAAGCTCTCGCGCATGACACGCGCCGTCGTCTCCAAATCGGCAGCACCATGTGCGACAGAAACAAAGCCGCTTTCGAATTGCGAGGGCGCGAAATAAATGCCGTGCTCGAGACAGCCCCGGAAATAACGCGCGAATTTTGCAATGTCGCTGCGTTTGGCGCTGGTGAGGTCGACTACGGGATCTGCCGTGAAGAAGAGGCAGAACATTGAACCGATCCGATGAAATGCCCAGGGCATTTTCAGATCACGGAGCGTTGTGCGTGCGGCTTCCTCGAATTCCACGCCCGCCGTCTCCAGTAGTTTCCAGCCGTCGATCCGCTCGAGTTCGCGGAGCTGCGCGAGTCCCGCAGCCATCGCGAGCGGATTGCCCGACAGCGTTCCGGCCTGGTAAACCGGACCTTCGGGCGACAATTGATCCATGATATCCGCGCGCCCGCCGAAAGCGCCGACCGGCAGCCCGCCGCCGATGACTTTGCCGAGCGCCGTAAGGTCCGGCCGAATGCCGAACAGTTCCTGCGCGCCTCCCCGCGCCACCCGAAAACCGGTCATCACTTCATCGAAGATCAACAACGCGCCATTTTGCGTACACTCGTTGCGCAGTGCCTCGAGAAAATTCTCGCGTGGAAAATACAAGCCAGCGTTTGCCGGGATCGGTTCCAGGATCACGGCTGCGATTGTTTTTCCGTTCTCCCGGAAAGCTGCGCGGACAGCTTCGATATCGTTGAACGGAAGGGAAATCGTCAGCGCCGCAAAATCTGCCGGCACGCCGGCGCTATCAGGTCGTCCGTGCGTGAGCGCGCCGCTGCCAGCTTGCACGAGCAACGCGTCGACGTGGCCGTGATAGCAGCCGTCAAACTTGATGATCTTGTCGCGGCCGGTAAACCCGCGCGCAAGCCGGAGGCAGGACATTGTCGCCTCCGTGCCGCTGTTCACCATTCGCACTTTCTCGATCGACGGAACCCAACGGCAAATTAATTCCGCCATTTCCACTTCGAGTGGATTCGGAATTCCAAAACTGACGCCGCGACAAGCGATCTCGCGGATCGCATTGACGACGACCTGAGGTGCGTGTCCGAGAATCGCTGGGCCCCACGAGCCGACGTAATCGATGTATTCATTGCCGTCGACATCCCAGATTCTTGCGCCTTGCGCACGATCGACAAAAAAGGGCTCGTGCCCGAGCCCGCAGAAGGCGCGCACGGGTGAGTTCACACCGCCGGGGATATGGATCAACGCTCGGGCGAAGAGTTGGGACGAACGGGAATTCATGGGACTGGAGTAATCGACCGATCAGGGAAACGTCCAACGTCCAACGTCGAACGTCCAACGTCCAACGTTGAATGCTGGGGAGAGTCGCCAGATTGACACCGCGATGCGCCGCTCATACTCTCCGTTCGCGTTTAAAGGGCGGGGTAGCCAAGTGGGAAGGCCGCGGTCTGCAAAACCGCTATGAGCGGGTTCGATTCTCGCCCCCGCCTCTCCAAGAGCGTGAACCGCAGATGGCTCTGGGAAGCGCAGGCTGCCAGCCCGTCGTTTCGGCAGCTTGCCGACAACAAAGTTCACCAGGCAACTTGTCCAGCGCTGCAGGCTAGCAGCCCGCGCTCCACAGGGAACTCTAGACCGTTGGAAAATCCGCCAGATTACGAGCCGCCGTCGCTTACCGGCTTCGCCACAACGCAGTTATGACCGTCGCGAGCAGCGAAGTGGACAGCCAGTCGAGAAGCTGCCCGAGGACGACAAGAGGATGGAGGTTAATGTAAATCGCGTCCCCGAGAACGATGGGCAGAGCGAACACACACCAGCAAGCAAAGGCGAATCGTATGCCGCCGCCTATTCCCGCGGAAAAGTACGTGCTCTGATCACGCGCGACGATCGTGAAAAGGACAGCGATCCCGACTGCGGCGAGAATGTGCAATACGCTGGAAAGCGCGTGACTTCGCGCCGTCTCCCGACGCCAGGTCTGCGGAGTCAGCTTTTGGAATCGATGAAAAATCGAGCCCATCCACAACCAGCTCGTGAAGATCGAGAGAACACCCGCGATGAAGCCTGAAACGAGCGCGTGAGAAAAATGCAAACCGTTCATGGGACGAACGCAATCGTAACAGACATTGCCGGATTTCTACAACGGCCAAAACTGCCACCGAAGCGGTTTCTGCACGCTCGTTCCAAGCGAAGCCCTCAATGCGCCTGGTCGCATTCATCACGATTTCGGAAAAGCTGAGGCGTCCGAGCGAATTCGGTTTTCCGAATTGGGGTTTAGAGTAGTTTCCCGCAATGCCACAATTTTCCTACCGCGCCCGGAATGCGCAGGGCGGTCTTGTCGAGGGCGTCCTTGATTGCCCGGATCGCGCCGTGGCCATCAGGCAGATCGAGCAGTTGCACTACATCCCGGTTCGGATCGACGCGGTCGGGAGTGAGCCGCCGGTCGCCAAGCGGGCGAACAACGGCGCGGGTGTCACCGCGGCGCCCTCGCTTCCACCGGGAACGCAAAAGTTAAAAATCCCTCACGGCCAGTTGCTGATTTTTACCGAGCAGCTTGGCCATCTGCTTCGGGCCGGAATGACGCTGGACGAGGGCTTGTCGATCCTCGAGAAGCGCCTGAAACAACCGCGCATGCAACAGATGACGCATGCGCTTCACCAGGCACTGGTGGATGGCCGCAGCTTCTCGCAAGCCCTCCGCGATTTCCCGCGCATTTTTCCGACGATCTATGTGAATCTCGTCGCCGCCGGCGAAGCGAGTGGCGCGCTCCCCGATATTTTAACCCGTCTCGTCGAACACCTGATGCAGGCAAAGAACCTGCGCGACCGTGTTCAGCAAGCGCTGATTTATCCAGCTTTCCTCGCCGTCGCGGGGGCCGGTCTAATCGCTATTTTCATCACCTTCATGGTGCCACAGCTGACGGCGTTCCTAACGCAAAACGGCGGAACGCTTCCATTGCCGACGAGAATTTTGCTCGGGGCGCATCATGCCATCACCGGTTACTGGTGGGTGGCTGGTTTGATCCTGGTCGGCGCGTATGTCGGATTCCGCGCCTTCGTCCGCACGGACGAAGGACGAATCGCCTGGGACCGTGTTCGGTTATTACTTCCCGGGTACGGCCGAATTATCCGGCACCGTTATTACGCTCAGTTTTCGCGCACGCTCGGCACGCTGATGGAAAACGGCATCCCGCTGCTCAAAGCGCTTGACCTCGTCACAGAAATCGCGGGCAACCGGTTCCTCGAAGCGAAGCTGGGCGAAGTGCGGCGCGCGGTCATCGATGGCGCGACATTATCAACGGCCCTGAGCGCACAGAAACTATTTCCCGAGTTGTTCACCGACATGATGGCGGTGGGCGAGCAAACGGGACACTTCGCGCAAACGATGCAAACCATCGCCGATGTTTACGAACGCGAGCTGGATCGCACGGTGCAAATCATCTCCGCGCTGATTCCGCCGGTCATCATCATAATGATCGCGATCGTGGTAGGTTTCGTTGTCTTCAGCATTCTCTCCGCGGTCTTTGAAATGACGCAAAGTTTGCAGTTACGCCCGCATTGAGTTAATCTCGCGCCGCACATGCTTTCCCGCGCTATCGCGTCCGCCTTTGTCCTACTCGCAGTATCGCTGGCGCGTGGGCAGGATGTTTTTGTCAACAGCCTGCCGCGCAGTCCGACGAACGGAACCGGAGGCAACATCGAGAGTGCGTGGCTGGATCTGCGTCAGACCGCAACGGCGAATTCGAAACCGCAGACTGCTCCCGCCTGGGTGGAATCCGTTACGGTCATTCCGGTGGAAGCGAAGGAAGGCACTCCGGCCAAAACTGTATTTCGGATTCGGCTCGCACGGCCGAGGGCGGATTTTCAGGTTTTGTTCTTTCGCTTGTTTTTTGACGATAACCCGGAGCAAAAACCGGAACTGGTGGCGTGGGATGAATCTGGGACACAGGTCCTGCAATCCGGTCCCCTCGGTCTGGGCGTAGGCTTGCCGACATCAGAGAGCGTGATGGTGCCGATGGTCGCGGTTTCAACCATCGATGTAGAAGTTTCCGGCGATGGGAAAACGATCCGCGGCGCTTACCTGGACTGGATGGCAACGGCTGAAGTGCTGCACCCGCTCAGCGCCGAACAAAGGGACCTGATTCCAGAACCCTTCGCCGCCATGTCGCCGCTCCACGCGCCGAGTCAGGACAAAGAAACGTTTGGCACTGTGACCGCGACGCTGGCCGATGAAACAATTCGAATCGGCGCGAGCTTCTCAGAGGGCGCGGCATTTCAATTCGGCATCGAAGCCCAACCGCTGGTCGTGCTCCTCAGTTTCGAGGTGGCGAGCCCGAACATCGATGCGCCGCCGGAAGTTTTTGTGAATGGAGAGAGCCTGGGCGCGGTCACGCTCACTCTGCCGGACCTCGCCGATCCCGCTTACCGCGGCGAGAATGCATCACTTCTCAAGCAGATGCGTTTTCAATACACGGGCTGGCTGCGTGCGCAAAAATTGTTGCCGGTGAGCAGCCTGAAGGTCGGCACGAACGATCTCATTATCGTCGCCGGGCCCGGCACGCCGGCTTCGGCGATTCGCGCTACACAGATTCAATTAAAATATCTTTGGGACAAATCTGATTACCAACTCCAGACCGACCGTTAGAAAAGTATGAAAAATCGACAGAGCGCTTTCACCCTTTTGGAAATCATGCTGGTGGTCGCGATTATCGGCGTCCTCCTGGCAGCGGCGATTTACAAAATGACTCCGGCCCTTGGTGTCGCCAAGGAGACGCGGACCCGGGCTGACATTCAGGGGATCCGAACAATGCTTCTCTCCTATAATGGGTCGAATGGATCGTATCCCGAGAGCCTGAGCGCCCTAGTGCCGCGCTTGATGGAAGAATTACCGAAAGATGCCTATGGGTCGCTCTACGTTTACCGTTACCCGGGCCGAAGAAACCCGGCCAGCTACGATCTTTTTTCCGCGGGGCCCGACAAGATACCCGATAACGCCGACGACGATTGGGGTAAATAAGACAGCATTTCCGAGACGGCGGCCTGCCATCGCAGGCAAAGCGCGCGATCCACCTGCCTCGCCTGTTGACGTTCGCTACGATCCCGGCTGGGGCGGCGCCGGCGCAACGGCGTTCCCTGTCGGATTGCGCGGGATCACGCCACGCACACGCGGGGGCGGGGTCGGTAACGCCGGCACCGGCATCGGCTTGATGGCGTTCGGCTGCGCCCCGGGAATAACCGGAGCCGGGGGTTGAGCCGCCGTCTGTGGCAGGTTCTGGTCCTGCTTCATGGGTTGCGGGACAGGGTTTTGTCCAGGACCCGCGGGTTGACGCAAGAGCGCCTCATTAAAACTTAGCGTCGCGGATTGGCCATCCTTGGCGATCGTGACCTTGGTGGCCCCGACTTTATCGGACCATTCGATGCTGGAGATGCTGTATCCGTCCACCGGCGCATTTGTCGTCAGGTATTTCTTGAAGTTCTTGTCGGTACTCGAAGCGATCGTCACCAAATCCCCTTCCTTCGACCGCGCGGCGTTCGCGACGTAGAGATCTTTCGCGAAATTAGGCGCAGCCGCCGGGGCCAACGCCGTGGCGACCGCAAACGGCGAGCGATCCATCATCCCCTGATAGCGTGCGAAACTGAACGGCTTCGGCACGTCGTCCGCGATAACCATGCGCAACGGAAGAGCCAGCAGCAGCACCAAGGCAAGACGCTTCAAGTTCATCTTTGTCATAAACGTAATCCAAATATTACCAGCTTCACACCGGGCGTTGATCATTCGAACATACCACAAATTTATTTCCCCGCCGGCGCGAACCAGCGCGCAATTTTGAACTTCCCGCGCATCATCGTCGGATCGCTGCTGTCGATTTGGAGCTGAACGCTTTCACAGACGACGAAAGATTCGGGCTGCTGGACGTCGAAAAAAAAGTGGACGAGCGGCGGCCACGGACTTTTCGTTTCGAAAGAAGCGAAAACCGATTGATGATCCGGAGTGGAGTCGCCTGCGCCAATGGCGGGTTTCTCGATCAAAACATTGTGTTTGCCTGCGATTTCCTTCACCTGGTCGAGGAGTGTGGACGCTTCGACGGCGCTCTTGAGAGTCGGTTGGTGCTGCTTCAGCCATTGATCGCGGCGCGCCCAGAGATCCTTCTCCTTTATGTAAAGGCTTTGTTCGTCCCGGGTGGCCTTTCGTAGCGCGAGTTCCGCCCGGGCGTTGCCAAGAATGCCGAAGAGCTTGCTCCAAATCACGAGATTGATGAGCAGGAAGAGCGCGCCCGCCACGATCAACGCGAGCCTGCGTTCCCGCTGAGTCATCCGCTGATACCAGGCGGGCATCATCGCGGTTTTCCCTCCAGACGAAACTGCGCGTGATCATTCGGCAAAATTCGGGGCGCCGCCATCTCGAACTGAAACATTTGCAGGTCCGGGTTCTTTTTCACTTTATCGGCAAATTGATACGCGAGGGCTGCGGAGTTCGCTTCACCTTCGACCGATACCTGACGGGCCGATTGATCAAACTTGGTTATGCGCACGTCCGCCGACGGCAGACTGTCAGAGAGATGCACGAGCACCTCAATCGGGTAATAGCGCGGATCAATCGCGGGGGCGAGCGCCCTCCATTTGGCGTCCGTCATCTTGACGAATTCAGTCCGCGGTGCGTCGCGCTGAATCCGGCGATCCAAGTGCCCAATCTGGAACCGCAGGATGCCGAGATAAACCAGGAAGAGGACCAGCAAGGCGGCATACGCGCCGCTCGCCCAGATGAGCCGCTTCCGCCATTCTCCCCGCCTAACGACTTGAGCGCGGCGTTGCCGCCAGCTTTCCGGCAGGAGATTCAGCCCGGTGTCGGCCGGCGGCACCTCCACGGCGATCAGCTCGACCGTGTTGGCGAAGATTCCCTCCACTGTATCGCGCAAGCCATACAAGCTTTCGTCGAGCAGGATTTTCGAAAAGGAAGTATTGATCCCCTGCAACTCGGCGCTCAAGGTCAGTTGGGGCAGATCACGCTGGAGTTGCAATGGGTCCGCGGCATCGAGCGTGCGCGTAAAGCTGAGCTTGCCTTCCTCGGCGATGGCGCAAACGATCGCGCCGCTTTCGGAATAAATCAGAAGCGCGACTCCCGCCGGAGCATGCGTGGCGGCGCGTTGCGCGGCATAGACCGTCACCTGATTGGGGATGAGGCCGAGGGAAAGAAGCGGCGCCGCGAGTTCGGAGAGTTTCTCATTATGGACGGCGACGGCTGAAATGACGCTGCCCTCCTCTGTCTGGGAGATGATTTCAGAGGCGGTCGTCATCTCGTCCGTCGAGTAGGGCATGGCCTTCTCGATTTGGATGCGGGCCATCTCGACGAACTCATCGCGGTCGATCGTGGGCAGGCGCAGTCGTTGCGCGAGCACCAGGGCCACAGGTAGGCCGAAAACAAAATCCTCGCCTGGTTGGAGCAGCGCTCCCGCTTCGTCCAGGGTCGCCAGGCCACGCACTTCCCACGCACTACTGTGCTGGGCAAAGCGCACCAGGTTCCAGCCGGTCGCAGCTGGAACTAAATAAATTCGTTGCGTTGCCGGCTCGATATCAAAACTCCTTCCACGATTTTATTTGAGTGCCACCCTTTTGAAACACCACTCGCACGGTCCGCGTCACGTCTCCCGATTTTCCGACGCTGGTCACACGCAGCACTTGATCCGGGCCGATGAGGCCAGCAAGCTGTTGCACGTTGAGGCCGAGCACACTCAAAGCCTGAGCCTGATCAAAACCCTGATTAGGCAGCCTGAAAGGATCGTCTTCGGTACCATCGATTTCATCTGCTCCGCTGCGCATCGCAAGGTATCGATCTACTCTGTCTTCGCTCGCCCCCGGCAAGGCCATCAAAACATCGCGAGACGCCCACGCAATGTCGATAGGCGCGCCTTGTGCGTTTCCGCTATACAGGGTTAAATCGGCGTCCCAATCCTTCGCGGCCGTGAATTCTTCCCAGCCTTTGATCTTTTTCAAATCTTCGATCCGCTTGAGTAAAGTGTGCGGGGGATGGTAATTCTCGCTCTCCGGCGGCGCGTGCAAGCGATGCAATCCAAGATTCGGTCCCACCCAGTCGAGCAGGCTATCAATCATTTGGCCCTGTTCATTGAGGTCGATACCTTTGATCTCCAAATATCTTCGCAACACTTCGAGCTGAGGCGAATCCGGCGTGGCCAGTTCGTGAGCTGCCACCCAGTTGATGTTTAGCCGTCCCCCCTCGCCCGTAATGCGCGCCTCGTATCTTTGGTCCCGGCCAAAGCCACCCTCCAACGCCGGCGCACCCGGAGTGGTTTGGGGATTCATCGCGACCTCGACACCCGAACAGGCCAATGCCAGCGCCTCCAGATTCCGATTGGCGTAACCCGACAGGATCAGGCGCGAATCGATGTCCAGCGCCCACGAAATGACCATCGCGCTGAGCAAAAATAACGCCCAGAGCGAAAGCATCAGCGCAGCGCCGCGGCGCCGATTGTGGCGAAAAGCTTCCATTATGGAGATACGGGTAGAGGAGTCCGTCCGAGTGCGATGACGGCCTCCAAGGATCCGTGATCAGCCCGGCCGATCACCAGCCTGACGAGCTTGGGCAACAGACCCGGATTCCAGCGTTCCACCCACGCATTCTG
>DASVJK010000112.1:0-31289 GCA_036385955.1 Chthoniobacterales bacterium
CGCGGAAAGCTGAAGATCTATCTCGGTTCTTCGCCGGGCGTCGGAAAGACATACGAGATGCTGATGGAAGGCACCCGGCTCAAAAAACGCGGCGTGGACGTGGTGGTCGGATATGTCGAGCCACATGATCGTCCGGAGACGACCGCGCAAATTGGGGATTTGGAGGTCATACCACCGCGCACGGTCAAGTATCATGACGTTACTCTGCGGGAAATGGATCTTGACGCGTTACTCGCGCGCAAGCCGACGGTGGCGCTGGTCGATGAATTGGCGCACACCAATGCGCCCGGGAGCAAGAATCGCAAACGCTACGAGGATATTCAGGACCTGCTGGCAGCGGGAATCAATGTCATTAGCACCGTTAACATTCAGCATCTCGAATCGCTCTACAATATTGTCGAGCAGGCGACCGGCGTTCGGGTCAAAGAGCGCGTGCCTGACGAAGTGGTCGCGCAGGCAGACCAGATCGTAAATGTCGATCTTCCCGCCGAGGATCTCCTGGACCGGTTGCAAGCGGGAAAAATTTATCCGCCGGAGCGGGTTCAGGCGGCGATGGCAAACTTTTTCACAAAAAGGAATCTTACTCGATTGCGCGAGATGACCCTGAGTGAAAGCGCTAATTTTCTCGATCGTCAGCAACGCGAGACCGCAGCGCCTGGGTCGAGCGTCAGTGCGATCGGCCAGGTGATGGTTGCGATCAGCAGCCGCGGACCCGATGCAGGAAAACTGTTGCGCAAAACCGCGCGGCTTGCCGCCCAACTCAACGGAAACTGGTATGCGGTTTACGTTCGCACTCCGGAAGAATCCGCCATCAAAATCTCCGCCGAGGATCAGCGCCGCGTTACCGACACTTTGGAGACCGCACAAAAAATGGGCGGCATGATTATTCTGCTCAAGGGCGAAGACATCGCGCAAGCGCTGGTCGCGTTTGCGCGCGAATATGGCATCACTCACATCGTGGTGGGCAGACCTGGAAGAAAGAAACCGTGGAAATTCTTCAAGACTTCCCTGCACGACGTGCTGCTCCGAGAATTGCCCGACGTCGATTTTATCATCGCTTAGTTTCTCTCGCCGCTTTGTCCAAAACCCGCGCTGGAACGCGAGGACGAGCCGCTGCACTTCTCGTTGGAGCATTGATAGCGGGAAGAAAGGGCTTGTCATCGACCAAGGCGACGATGAAAAGTCACGCCAAGTGCGATGGCTGATTTAATTTTCGCTGAGACTACAGCGCATCGTCCACGTAATGTCGATTGGAAGCGGGCGGCCGCGCTTCTCTACGGCGATTGGGGCACGAGCAAGGCCTACGTCATCGGTCTTGCTTTTGTCGCAGCAGGATTCGCGTCGCTGCCGATTATTCTGGCGGTCTGCGCCTTGACCGGGCTCGTTGGCATAAATTACGCGGTGATTTGCCGGCACTTCCCGGACGGAGGCGGTGTTTATTCGGCCGCGCGCTCGCAGGGCCGCCTGCTGGCGGTCGTCGGTGCGCTCCTTCTCGTCGCGGACCTCACGGTAACCGCCGCGCTCAGCGGCTGGTCCGCCCTCACCTATGTCATCTCGGGCGCGGAACAGATCATGTGGCTGAAGTTTCTTAAAGATCACATCGCCCTGACGACGATCGGGGTGCTGTTCTTCCTCGGCTTCATCAATTGGTTTGGTCCGAAGCATTCCGGGAGTCTGGCCGTCGCACTGGCCGTGCCTACCTTCGTCGTCGTCGCCGTGTTGATAGCCCTCGCGGTTCCTCATTTGACCACGCACTTTCTCGAGCCGCGGCACGAGAGTCTGAGTAAGTTGTGGGTACAATTCGTCGGAGTCATCCTTGCGCTTTCTGGCGTGGAGGCGATCGCGAATCTCACGGGCGTCATGAAGCTCGATCCCGGTTCAACGCCCGATAAGCCGAGCGTCCGCCGCGAATCGATCAAAGCGATTATGCCGGTGGCGATCGAAGTGGTTTGCGGCACTGCCTTGCTCGGCTGGGCCATGCTCTCGCTGCCGAACGTGATCGGAAAAACCATGGGTCCGATGAGTCGCGACGAAATCACCACGGTGCTGGTGACGCGGAAAGAGGACATGCTGCGGTTCATCGGCGAACAATTTGGAAGCGCCTCTTTCGGTCCAGCGTTCGGGCAAGTTTTCGGTTGGGTTGTCGGCATCGTTTTTCTCTTGCTGCTTTTGAGCGCCGCTAACACGGCGATCGTCGCCATGGTCGGCTTGCTCTACATGACTGCGCGCGACCGCGAAATGCCGCGGCAGTTCAAGCAATTGAACCGGCATGGCGTGCCTCTTTATCCGCTCCTTATCGCGGTCGGCCTGCCGTCCATTGTTTTGCTCGCGGCCACAAACTTTGAATCCCTGGCGGGTCTCTACGCCATCGGTGTCGTCGGGGCCATCACCGTGAATCTCGGATCGTGCGCGATGAATCGCGCGATCGCCTTCACGTGGTACGACCGCGTTCTTTTTGGCGTGACGTTCGCCATCTTGTTCTGGGTCGAGTTGACCCTCGCACACACAAAGCCGGACGCGCTCTTCTTCGTTATTTGTGTGCTCGGTGTGGGCCTGGCCTTGCGCGCCTATACACAAAAACGACAGGGACTAACGACGATGACGGTGACGCATCAGGTCGCTGCGATGGTTTCGCCCGACTTGGTGGCGACAATGCAACCGCGCCTGCAAGAAGGTCAAAAAATCATGGTCGCGGCACGCGGGATCACCTCGGTGCTGAGCTTCGCGCTCGACGAAGCGCAACTACGCAAGGCCACCTTGTGCGTGCTCTACGTGAAAGAGATTGCCGTCTTCTACGGGGGTGGTGCGCAACTCGGGCGCGCGCGCTGGCAGGACGATCCAGAAGCAAATGCGATTATGTCGCTCATGATGAAGATCGGCGAAGAGCGCGGTGTTTGCGTGCTGCCCGTATACGCGGTGAGTGTGGATGCTGCGGCCACAATCCTCGACCTTTCCGCAACCCTCGGCGTGGATTATCTGATCATTGGTGCGTCGCAGCGAAACACGCTGGCGAAACTTCTGAGAGGCAGCGTTGTGACCAGCGTGGCGCAACAGTTACCCGACTCGATCCGACTCGTGATCTTCGGTTGAGACGCCCGTCATGAATTCGCAGGCCAACGGGGACCTGGGTCGGTCGGTGGCTGGGATCAGCGACAATTTTGTTCACGTGCAAACGGCATTCGCGGAGTCATTTATGACTTTGGCAGGGGTCGCCTTTGTTGACATGTGACAGCGCGATGGAATCTTAAGGCCGCGTTAAGTTTGACCCTGGCCAGCTTCGACCAAGGGCGCCAGTCACTCTTCCGCGGTTAAAAGCCTATCGTTTAGTCTAAGTTAGTATTTTTCCGACAATCGCCGAATCGAAGCTCTTCGAGGAGCTTCTCCGTAGAAACCGCCGCACGCATGGCACACATGCTGCGGCATAAGGAATTTTGCAGTGCTCGAACGCTGCCCCCAATAAGCATATGAAATCTCTATCTCAAATCTCACGACAACCAGGACGTGTCCGCGGCGAACAGTCGCCGGTCGGGTTGCGTCTCAAGCATCCTTTTACCGACTACCACTTCCACGTCCCCGCGAGCGAAGTGCAATCCGCCGGCAGCTCACGCAAGCTGTCCCGGCCGATTTTTGCTCCCGGCTTCCGCGACCTCAGCAACAAGTTTCTTGGTGCGGAAACGACACGCAACTACATGGCCGAAGTTCTATTCTTTGCCATTATCGTCGGCGTTTCGGCGTGGCCGGTCGTTTCCATGGTGCAGGCCCTGGCCCATTTGATGAAGTAATTACAAGGAGGGGCCGTTTCCAAACCGCCGCTCCTTGTTTGTCATCGAGCGCGCGAGCCGCCGAAAACGAACGCTTCACAATGGGGTGCGGGCAAATTACTTTGCGCGCATGCATCACCCACCGCTCTCGTTAATAAAGACGATCTCACTGCTTTTGGTATCCGCGGTGTTCGCGCTGGCCGCGCCGTCGCCGATCCAGGATCGCGCCGATCGTTTCCTCGCGCTCGCGAATGCTGGATACAAGGGCCTCTACCGGGTAAACAGCGAAGCTCAATGGGACGCCGTGACCGACGTTACTCCGGTCCACGACGCTGCCTCTGAAACGGCGGGCAAAGCAGCGGCCGCCTTTAACGGCAATCCGGCGCTCATCAACGAAGCGCGCGATCTCCTCACCCATCGCGCGGAGCTGACTGACCTCACTGTGCGTCAGCTAAACCAGTTGCTGCTCAACGCTGCCGAAGGACCGATGACGAACCCATCGCTCGTCGCAGCGCGCGTGGAAGCCGAGACGAAGCAGGCATCCGTGCTGAACAGCTTCGAATTCAAGCTCGACGGAAAACCGATCACCGCGAATCAAATCGACGACAAACTCGATAACAGCACGGATCTGAACGAGCGCCGAAAGGTTTGGGAAGCTTCGAAGGAATCCGGCCCAGCCCTAAAACCCGGCTTGATGAAGCTGCGGGATCTGCGCAACGGTTGCGCGCAAGAGCTGGGGCATCATGACTACTTCGCGTTGCAAGTTGCCGCCTATGGAATGAAGACCGAGGAGATGGTAAAGCTGCACGATGATTTCCTGGCCCAGCTTCGCCCGCTCTATCTCCAGTTGCATACCTGGACCAAGTACAAGCTGGCCGAGAAATATCACCAGCCTGTCCCTAAACGAATTCCAGCTCATTGGATCAATAACCGCTGGAGCCAGGAATGGGGTGGCCTGGTCGAAGCCGCTAACATCGACGATCGCTTTAAGGGACGAACCCCCGAGTGGATCATCAAGACGGCGGAGCAGTTTTACACGGGCCTCGGCTTTGGTCCGTTGCCTGCGAGCTTCTGGGCCAAGTCTGATCTTTATCCAGTGAAACCGGGCGATCCCCGAAAAAAGAACACCCATGCCTCGTGTTGGCATGTCGATCTCGAGAACGACATTCGCTCGCTCCAAAGCATCGAGCCGAACTCGCGTTGGTTCTACACCGCGCACCACGAACTCGGCCACGGCTACTACTTCATGGCTTACACGCGTCCGGAGGTTCCGCCACTCCTACGCGTCGGCGCAAATCCCGGTTATCACGAAGGCATTGGCGAACTGATCTCGCTGGCATCGAGCCAGGTGCCTTATCTCCAATCACGCGGCGTCCTTCCGGTTGATTTCAAAGCTGATGCCACCGCGTTTCTACTCGATGACGCTCTTTCCCGTTCGCTTCCCTTCATGTTCTGGGCCTCGGGCACGATGATGCACTGGGAAGCGGATGTTTATTCGAAGAACCTCCCCGCCGACCAGTGGAATGCTCGCTGGTGGCAATACGTGCGCGATCTGCAAGGAGTCGAACCGCCCGGCCCTCGGAGCGAAGAATGGTGCGACGCCGCCACCAAGACGCACATTAACGACAACCCTTGTTACTACTATAGCTACGCTGTTGCGACCGTGCTGAAATTCCAGCTGCACGATCATATAGCGCGCAAGATATTGCACCAACCTCCGCAGGCGTGTAACTACGCCGACAACAAGGAAGTCGGTGCGTTCCTCAAAAGGATCATGGAGAAAGGTGGAACAGAAGACTGGCGCAATGTCTTAAAGGACGCAACTGGCGAGGAGCTATCCACACGAGCGATGGTGGAATACTTCAAGCCGCTTCACTCATGGCTCGAAGCTCAAAACAAAGGACGCCAGGTTGGCTGGGACTGAGGGTCACGACAAGTGTCTCGGATGGTTTCGGCTGCGATGCATTCGAGATTTGATGCCTAAGTGGAAAAAGAAGGGAACCGAATGAGCCGCTATCTGATTACCTCGGCGCTTCCATATATCAACGGCGTGAAGCATCTGGGCAATCTCGTCGGCTCGATGCTTCCGGCCGATGCCTACGCTCGTTTCCATCGGGCCTGCGGACACGAGGTCCTGTTCATTTGCGCGACGGATGAACACGGCACGCCGGCAGAGCTCGCCGCCCACGAAGCCGGCCTGCCCGTCGCGGAGTACTGCGCGAAGATGCATACTTTACAGAAGGAGCTCGGAGAGCGGTTCGGGCTTTCTTTCGATTCCTTCGGCCGGTCTCACTCTTCGCAAAATCACGAGATCACCCAACACTTTTACCACCAGCTCGACCAGAACGGCTTTCTCGAGGAACGAGTGACCCGCCAGGTGTATTCCATCGACGATGGCCGCTTCCTGCCTGATCGCTATGTCGTCGGCACCTGCAAGCATTGCGGCTACGAGAGAGCCCGCGGCGACCAATGTGAGAACTGCACCCGCGTGCTCGACCCAACAGACCTGATCAATCCTCGCTCCGCCATCTCCGGGTCGACCAACATCGAGACGCGCGATTCCAGGCATCTCTTTCTTAAGCAGTCGCAAATGGTTGGCCGCTTGCGCGAGTGGATTGACTCAAAGAAGGACTGGCCACTGCTTGTCACATCGATCGCACGGAAGTGGCTGGACGAAGGGCTGAATGACCGCAGCATCACCCGTGATCTCAGTTGGGGCATTCCTGTGGCCTATAAGGGAGAGGTGCGTTCCGGCTTTGAGGGCAAGGTCTTCTATGTCTGGTTCGATGCCCCTATTGAATATATCGGCGCGACTATGGAGTGGGCCGATGCGACAATGAATAACTGGAAGCGTTGGTGGCGGGAGGATGAGGGTGCCACCGATGTTCGCTACGTCCAGGTCATGGGCAAAGACAACGTCCCCTTCCACACAGTAGGCTTTCCCGTAACTCTGTTCGGATCGCAAGAGCCCTGGAAGGTAGTGGACTACATCAAAGGCCTTAACTGGATGAACTACTATGGAGGAAAGTTCTCCACCTCCGGGAACCGCGGCATCTTCATGGACAATGCCCTGGAGTTACTTCCCGCCGACTACTGGCGCTGGTACCTCCTCGCCAACGCTCCCGAGTCGGACGACTCGAATTTCACCTGGGAACACTTTCAAGCTACCGTGAACCACGACCTCGCCGACGTGCTTGGCAACTTCGTGAATCGGATCGCGAAATTCTGCACGGTACGCTTTGAAGGACGGATTCCAGACAAGGGCGAGTATGGCGCCCTCGAGGCCGAGACCACTACTGCTCTCGAGCAAAAGCTAACGACTTTGACGAACCACATGGAAGCTTTGGAATTTCGCAAATCCGCCACGGAGCTGCGGTCGATGTGGGTGGTCGGAAATGAATATCTTCAGAAGGCCGAACCCTGGATGAGAATCAAAACGGACCCTGTCCCAGCTGGAGTATCGATCCGCTACGCTCTCAATCTTGCACTTGTGTTCACGGCGCTCGCTCAACCATTCATACCTGAAACATCGGCCAAGATCGCGAGCGCGCTGACCAACACCGATTCAGCGCTCGCCTGGCCAAAGACCGTAGCGGACAAGTTAGCCCAACTTACTCTTGGAGCGCCGATCCGTGTTCCTGAGGTTCTCTTCGGCAAAATTGATGACGCTCAACTGGCAGAGTGGGCCGAGCGCTTTGGCGGCGCCAACGGCAAGAGTGGCCAAGACAGCGACCGATAGGCCGCATTAGAGCATCTCGCCAGGCTATTCCGTCGGCATATCGTCTCGAGAATCGGAGCAAACAATCCAGGGGTGATCGCCATAATCCCTCTGAAGATCAGATTGCTCCTTTCACTCGTAAGCGAACCACCAGCCATGATCTACCATGATGCCTCCTTCACTGATGAAAAATAGGAAGTCGTGCCAGCCCCTCCAAAAGTAGATCAGGTATTTTCGATCGTTTCGCTGGTTGACCTTGCGCGTGGATCCCCGCCACGTCCTGTTATAGATTCCCAGATAATTACTCATCTCTCGGTTACCAAAAATGGCATCAGGCTGTCCGAGACATTCTACAACCACTCTTTCCGTCCGCGGTGGATGTCCAAGCTCAGCACCCAGGGCTGAGAGAGTCTGATGCAATCTGCCTTCGTAATCATCCAACTCTTTGAGACGAGCTCCCGGCGATAACTGGCGGCGTTTCACGCGAAGTTCTCGGTAGTCCCGAGCGAGGCCAGCCACTCTGCTGCTGAGGTCCTTTCTCTGTTCAATCGAATCGTTCGCGCGAGCCGGCGATCCACCGGACAAAAGCACTATGATGACGCAAGCTGCCGCCAGATACTTCATGATCTCCAATCAGGCGGTTATTCGGTTGTCACACGTCCGGTGAGGTATCTTCGACCACAAAGCAACCGAGCCTCATTTCCCAATCGTTACCCGCACTGTCTCCACCGGGATGTCGTCCACATAAAATTCAACGCGGTATTTTCCCTCGGCCCAACCGTCGGGCGGTCGCCCTAGGGTGAAGCGAGCACTGGCATCGGGGGTGGGGGCAACGGTCTCCGTTTCGTCGATGACGAAATTAGGCTCCACGAGGTCGCCAACATCTTCGGCGACCCATGCCACCCGAACTCTTGCGCCTTCGGGCAGTTCGTGGCCGTGCCATCGTACGTAGATGTTCGCAACGTCGGACTTGAATTCAGTCTTTAATCCGCCGGCCGGGTCGCCGGAGACTTCTACAGTGAGTTTTTTGGACGGTGCGGCGGTTTTCTCCTCGGGTCTCGCTGCCGGTTCCGATGGCGTCGCCGCGGACGAAACGGCGGGAGCTGGTTTGGGAGATGAGACTGGCTGTGGCTCGGTGGGTTTTGGCGCTGCCAGGGAGGGTGTCACCACAGGTTTTGAGAGGACTTCCGTAATCTTATTCAATTCAAGAGTTGTGCGTTGCAGCAACCCGGGGCCTCTCACCACAGTGGTTTCCTTCACAAAGCCGGTCCCGGGAGCAAACCACCGATCGAGCTTGATCGACATCAGCGACGAATCTTCGCATTGCAGATGAAACGCCCGGAATTTCCCGGCGGCCACAGTCACGTTTTCTTCGGCCATAACGGTGCAGTGCTGATGCGTCTTGATCCCCGCCGCTTCGCTCTCCAGCTCCCACGCGGTGCCGACTTTCAAAGGCGCGGCTATGATCGGTTCCGGTGGATTCAGTTTCGTAATTTTTCCATCCTTCTCGCTCCGGGCCAGGCACACGATGCCGTGCTCGTCTACGCTCACCAGCTCGGTTTTAGAGACAACGTTGCCCGAAAGGGTCTCGAGTTTTACGACCTCTTTGCCATCGAGGAGCTGCTTGCCGGCGCGGACGGTGACGACGGAATTCACCGGCGCGGCGCCGGTGAGCGTTTCCGTCGAATCATATTCCCAGCTCGTTCCTTCGGCGGTCGGAAGGAGCTGATCGGCGCGGACGGAAACGGCCACGAGAAGAAGCTCGACGGCTAAAAATAAATTTCGCATGCGGCCTCAACTCTTATCTACTCGGTTCCGCTTGGCGAGTCGTGAAATGGGAGCGCTCTTGCAAACTCGTGCTCTTCTTCTTCTTCTTCTTCTTCTTCTTCCTCCTGTTCCTGCTCGAATCCATAATCTTCGATTACGAGCAGAAGCGGGGTCCGGTACCTTTTTGTCATTTACGGCTTTTCTTTAGCCGAAACGGAAAATATATAAAGCCGATTTCTCCTGGGACGAGCCCCTGAGGCGGAGGGATCCGAACCCTTTTGACACTGCGTCAAAATGCTACGCAAAGGCGCCGCCAAACAACGCTTCTTGCAGGTTACGAACCCTTCATTTGATACTCTTTTGACACTCCCAAATTGGGCTGGCAAATCGCGCTTGAATACCAACCAAAGCCCCCCAAGCACTGCGACACTCATTACCTCCCACGGCTGCGCCGATCATTTTTGCGATTAAATAAATACAGAAATAACTGAACCCTTTCCAGCTCACTCCGAATGATTCGTTGGCACCAGCAACGGGCCGGAAACGCGAGCGCCGGCGCGGTGCATCCGAAGGATAGAAGAATGAAGGGGATGAAGAGTTGAAGTCAGAGCTGCTCTCGTTGTTTCATGCTGTTGGTCATGATGCCAACCATTCCCGAGCGGCTGCTAGGGACTATGAGTTTTTAGCGTTGCGGGCCGCTCAAAGAAATCGGATTGGGGGCGTCCCGTTAGTTCAGGGCGTAAACCTCGACCAGGGCAATTCCTGTCGTGCCGTTCACGCCACGGACAATCGCGGTGTAATTCCCAGGAGCGAGATTTTCGACAATCGCCGATTCCAAGTCATTCGTGGGCGGGATGCCAGTCGCAATGATCTCGGCCTCCTGATCGCTTCGCCAATTGTCATTCGACCTGATCAGTGCACCGTTCATATCGCGTAACTCCAAAACGGGGTCTGCCAGTTTTCCAGTTATGTTCAATGAGGGCCCAATCGCACGCACAATTATTCTGAGCGGATTTTGCCCAAACACAATCAATCCACCGATTAGCACATTGTCTCCTGTCTGCACAAAACCGCGTGTGCTGATGTTGGCCAGCCTCGAATTAACCGTTCGATCCAGATCGTATGCTTCCACTAGTCCGATGCCAGTCCCGTTGTTCGCCCCGCGCATGATCGCCGTGTAAGCCGAATTGTTTGCCGGCAGGGTCGCCACGATGGCCGATTCCAAATCGTTGCTTGGCGGGATGCCCGTCGCAATAATCTCCGCTTCCTGATCGCTTCGCCAATTGTCGTTCGATCGAATCAGAGCGCCTGAGGAATCACGCAATTCGAGAACCGGATCGGCGAGCGCGTCCGGGAAGAACGAGGAGAGCGATGGGCCAATGGCACGCACGATTATCTTTTTCGGTTGAGTGCCCGTGACGATGAAACCGCCAATCAGCACATTATCGCCCGTCTCCACGCGCAAACGCGTAGAGATGTTTCCTAAAATAGCGGGGGAAGCGCTGGGCGTAGCCGTAGGAGTTGGAGTCGGCGATGGGGTTGCCATCGGGGAACCAGTTGGTGTTGGCGTCGGGGCCGGTGTTGACGTTGCCATAGGCGTGGGCGTCGGGCTGCCTGTAGGCGTTGCTGAAGGTGTCGGTGATGCCGTTGGAGTAGGGGTCGGCGTTGGTGTTGGAGCAGATTGCGCGCAGTATCTTCCGCCCGTGCCCAATTGACCGCTGAAATTACCGCCGCCCCAGAGAATCATCTCGCTGCCGGTCCACACCGCGGTCTGACCACCTCGGGCCGAGGGCGCATTAACTGTCGTGGTCGGCACCCAGCTGTCGGCGCTCGGATTGTACCTGCCACCAGTGTTGAAATAGACCATAGTGTCGTTGCCACCCCAGACGATCATTTCGCTGCCAGTCCATACTCCGGTGTGAGCATTTCGGGCCGAGGGCGCATTGATGAGGGTGGTAAGAATCCAACTGTCCGTGCTCGGATAATATCTACCGCCGGTATTTGTAACATTGAATGTCTCATCGACACCGCCCCAGACCATCATTTCGTCGCCAGTCCATACTGCCGCGTCACTGACCCGGCCGAGCGGAACGTTCGTGAGCCCCGTCGGCGTCCAACTATCGGTGTTGGGATTGTACCTCCCGCCGCTGTGCAACGCATGCATGCCATCACTTCCGCCCCAGATGATCATTTCGCTGCCGGTCCATAGCGCACTGTGGCTCTCCCGAGCAACAGGTGCGTTCGCAGTGCTGGTAGCCTGCATCCAAGTATCGGTAGTCGGATTGTATCTCCCGCCAGTATTAAGGATGCAGTTACTACCGCAGCCGACTCCGCCCCAGACGATCATTTCGGTGCCAGTCCATACTGCGGTGTGATAATTTCGCGCCGCAGGTACGTTGACCAAACTGGTAGCTGTCCAAGTGTCGGCGATTGGATTGTACCTGCCGCCGCTGTCCAACAAGTTGTCAAAATTACCTCCTCCCCATACAATCATCTCGCTTCCGGTCCACACTGCGGTAAAAAGAATTCGAACCTCTGGTGCATTGGCAATGTTCGTACCTGTCCAACTATCAGTAGCAGGATCGTACTTCGCCCCGGTGTTCAAGTCCATGTTGCCGTTGTATCCGCCCCACACGATCATTTCGCTGCCAGTCCATACGGCGGTGTGGAAGTCGCGGCCAGAGGGCGCGTTTACAAGCGTTGTAGGAGTCCAGCTGTCGGGAATACACTCCAGAGAAGAGATTTCAGGCAGCTTGTATATCTCGGATGTAAAGGCGCTCGATCCAGCGAGCGCCTTCACGCCTCCATGCGCACTCAGGCCGCTTACCAATCGGTCCGCTAGGATCGGCCTGGCGAGACATTCTGCGATGACAAAGGGATCGTTGCCAAGCGCTTCAAACAGTTCGCTCAACACCTCTCGCTGTCTGGTGTGACTGGTCATGCGTTCCATCTCAGTCTGAAGTTCGCTCGCAGTGATTGGCCAGCCTCGTTGAGCTGCGACAAGTTGCGATTTGCGCAGGTACTCGTTGACTTTGTGCTCGATCTGACGTGGCGAGACAACTGCATCAAGTGGAGGTTTCGGTCCAGGATTCTCCCCGCCACTGCGGGGCCAGATCCGATGTCGCCAATAGACCTCTTCGATCGCATATTGATAGGCGGCGCGCTCAGCAAATGTGAGCGTCCTACGAGGCTGCTCCTGGGTTTGGGTACGCGAGAATGCGAGTTTACCCCCCGTCGCGGGCGGCATTCCCAGCCCGAGCAGACACGCGCTACCCGCACAAACAAGAAAGGCGCGCCTGCCAAAAACCTTACGTTGAGACCTGTTCCGCTCCCCTTTCAAGGGTCCTCGGCGCCACCCACTGAGGCGCACGACTCAAGACTAAGATAAACGTTGTAATCATCGTAAGTGATGGTCGGGGTGATACATGAGCCGCTGCTGCCGCTCAAGGATATGATTGAGTAGAACCGGAACCTGGTGTGGTTCCGCCCACCGGCCGCGTGCACGAGAGTGAACCTCGAGCCTTGTGTGAAGCTCCCACTCATGATCACTGTGATCCGGCCACCAAGCGTCACCTGACCCCCGCCAGTAGCGTCCGAAACCTCGACGCTATCATTGGCCGTTGGCGTCACATGACAGATCGTATTGGCTGAGTTGCTGGTGTCGTTGGCGGTCAGGTCGAGATTGCCTTTGATTGTGAGTGTCCCGGATGGCGCAAGCGTCCCCAGGACGCTCGCTGTCTGGGACAACGAAGTGGTGCCAGTCAGTGTGAGAACCGAATTGCCTTTCAACGTACCTGAGGGCCCCACCGTAACGCCAGGGGGGAGAACCCCCTCCGCCGCAAGATTGTCGACTTCAACGGTTGCATCCTTAATGTTCAAGACGGCGGTACCACCGTCGTTACCGTTGGCGTCGCAGCCAATGCAAATCTGGGCGCCCCCGGCTAGGGAGCACTCGCCGGGGTTGACCAAAAGAGACGCCCCGCCCTCCACCGTTACCGTGCCGTTTGAGTTCCGTCCGGTCTGATTCGCCGCTGCGGCGATATACACATACCGGGCATAAACCGTTCTTCCGTTGTCAATGGTCAGAGTGCCTCTACCATGATTGCCCACGTAAATGGGGCCGTAGCAGTCCGGGTAAGGGTAATAGTATTCGACGTCCAAATCCGCGCCATCGACCACGACTGAGCCTGAATCTCCCTGACTGTACCCAAGATAGAGACGTTGGGCTTGGGCGGTGGCGGCGTGACCTGAATCAACCGTCGCTACCCCGCCATCGTCTATAAAGGCGCACGTGTTATCGCCAGATACACCATTGTCCCAGTTATTCGGATCGAACCAACTGCCGCCCATTGCGTTGGTCCAAGTAGTGGCCCCGTCGGGGCAATCGACCGCTCGAACAATCGAGTTGGAAGCCGCCAATACCAGAGCTGCGAACAGACCTGTTAGCAGTGATTGTGTTACTGATTTATTTTTCATGATTTTTCCTTTCATAAGGGGTTGAGTGGAATTTGCGTGTGCAACCACATCGCTTTCGCTTTACGGGCGCGGGATCGTTGCGCCGCGTTGAGCCAGGGGAATGTGGAGGGAAACGCTCATGCTTCGAGTTGAGGCAAAACCGTACGTTTTTGTCAAGCAAATTTTTCGACCTGCAACCAAATTTTCAGTTCGCTCCTATTTTCGTCAGCCGAACTTGGTTCGCTTCCGATGGCAAGCAGGAGCACCCGCCTTCGCGTCGGCTTCGGCGCGGCAGGCGAGCACGATTACGAGCAGCCCGGGAGTGCTGAAGCGGAGCCTACGGGGCTCGAACCCGCTTTGCGCACTTCGTGATTTTGCGCAAATCCTGCCGAAAGCTGCGGCAATCAGCGTGTTAACCGCAAATCGTGAAACGGTCAGAATTGCAGAATCGCGCAGAATTACGCAGTTCCCGTGTCCGAATTTGTCCGAGAGTTCTTGGCCACAATGCGGGGGCGTGAAAAAGTTCGACATTGCGCACGCTTTGCCTCAATCATGAAGCTTGCTTCGCGCTCCCTTGCGTGATTCGATCCCCAAACCACCAAAGCATATGAAGAAGCGGCGAAATAACTCGGACCGCGCTTCAACACTCCAGATCGCGCTCTCGACCGGTCTGATCTCGATCTCTGCGATCCTGCTCGCCATCGCGGCGCCCACCAATACGAAGAAAGCTCCCCGGCACGACCTTTATCGATTCCAGCTAGTAGAGGCTGCCGCCGCGGACTTCATCACATCCCTGGGCAACTATCCAAACACATCGGTTTCGCTCAGCGGCGACACGACGGTGACGCCGGATGCCACACCAACCAACACCACAAGCATCAATGTTTCGACCAACAGCAACTTCAAGGGTACGTTTGCCGCCAGCTCAACGACCGGTGTCGTTACAGTGACGGACGCACATCCTGCCGGCACTTACACAGTGACGGTGCTAGCATTTGGTCCGGGAGGTACGACAACAAAGACTTTCAATCTGACGATCACCAGTACTCCCTGCGAGTTCAACAGTTTCACCAACGCCGCCGATGTCAGCGTGGGCGCTGCGCCTTATTCAGTCGCGATCGGAGATTTCAATGGGGACGGCAAGCAGGATTTGGCTGTTGCCAACCGAGTCTCAAACACAATCTCGATCCGCCTGGGAGACGGATTGGGCGGCTTTGGCGGCTCAACGGAGGTCAGCGTAGGCTCTGCGCCCCAATCAATGGCGATCGGAGATTTTAATGGTGACGGCAGGCAGGATTTGGCTGTTGCCACCTTTAACCCAAACACAGTCTCGATCCTCCTGGGAGATGGCTTGGGCGGCTTTAGCAGCTCAACTAATGTCAGCGTGAACTTTGCTCTTTCACTAGCGATCGGAGATTTCAATGGGGACGGCAAGCAGGATCTTGCTGTTGGCAACGAAAACTCAGGCGCGACATCACCAGTCTACATCCGCCTGGGAGATGGCTTGGGCGGCTTTAGCGGCGCACCTAATGTCAACGTGGGCTTGCGTCCCTATTCATTAGCGATCGGAGATTTCAATGGGGACGGCAAGCAGGATTTTGCGACGGCCGGCCTTAGCACAGCCCCCGGCGCGGTCTCGATCCGCCTGGGAGATGGCTTGGGCGGCTTTAGCGGCTCAACGGAGGTCAGCGTGGGCAATGGCCCTCGTTCAGTCGCGATCGGAGATTTTGATGGTGACGGCAAGCAGGATTTGGCTGTTGCCATCATGACCTCAGGCACAGTCTCGATCCGCCTGGGAGATGGCTTGGGTGGCTTTAGCGGCTCAACGAATGTCAGCGTGGGCTCTGCTCCTCTTTCAGTCGCGATCGGAGATTTCAATGGGGACGGCAAGCAGGATTTGGCTGTTGCCAACTCTACCTCAGGCACAGTCTCGATCCGCCTGGGAGATGGCTTGGGCGGCTTTAGCGGCTCAACTGATGTCAGCGTAGGCTCTGGTCCTCAATCAGTGGCGATCGGAGATTTCAATGGGGACGGCAGGCAGGATTTTGCGACTGTCAACCAAGACTCAAACACAGTCTCGATCCGCCTGGGGCAATGTATCCCCGCAGGGACTCCGACACCAACGCCGACTCCAACACCAACACCGACACCGACACCGACACCGACACCGACTCCTTCGCCAACACCTACACCTACAGCCACTCCTACTCCAAGCCCAAGTCCGACGCCAGCAGCGCAGGCTCTCAACCTATCGACTCGCATGCTAGTGCAGACCGGCGATAATGTGGGTATCGGCGGGTTCATCATCACGGGAAGCGCTCCGAAACATGTGCTCCTCCGGGCCATCGGGCCGTCGTTGGCAGGTTCCGGTATCCCCAACCCGCTGGCTGACCCGGTGCTGGAGCTGCACGGTCCGCCCGGATTTGTAACCATCATCGTTGATAACTGCGGCGATATTGGCCCTCTGCCGACCCCATCCTACTGCACGCCGAATCATCTCGAACCAGTGATCGTCGAGTACCTGGACCCGGGAGCCTACACGGCAATAGTGAGAGGCAAGGATGACACCTCGGGTGTCGGCCTGTTTGAACTCTATGATCTCGACCCGGAAGCTGCCTCGAAGCTCGCAAACCTGAGCACGCGAGCCCTTGTCGGCACGGGTGGCGACATCTTGATCGCGGGTTTTATCCTCGGCCATAGCGGCGGGGATGACAGAGTCGTTGTGCGCGGGATCGGACCAAGCCTGACTGCCTTTGGTGTGCCCAACGCGCTGGCCAATCCAACGCTGGAGCTGCGCGGCAGTAACGGAGCCCTGGAACGGAGCAATAACGACTGGCAGGATGACCCAGCGCAAGCGGCGGAACTCACCGCAGCCGGTCTGGCCCCGACCAGCAACCTGGAATCAGGCATAGCCGCGACGCTGCCGCCCGGCGCTTACACCGCTTTGCTCTCGGGAGTGAACAATGGCACGGGTGTCGGTCTGGTGGAAGTTTACGACAGAGGAACCCCGTAAGGTGGTCCTCCCGCTTTCAGGTTCGGGCGTTTTACCTACAGAAACGGTGTCGCGACCCTAACGGGATTCGAACCCAATTTAGCGACTTCGCGACTTTGCGCGAATCCCGCCATAATGCCGTGGTGAATTGCGCGTTAAACGCGACCCGAATGAATGGGCGTGATGTCGTCTTCGCGCAGAATTACGCAGTTTCCGTGTCCGAATTTGCCCGAAACGCTCGCGCGCGCGCTTGCGCGAGGAGAGACGGAAGGGGTCAGAGCTCGGGTCAGAGCTAACTATCGATACTGTCGAGCGAGTTGGAAACATAACTGGCGCTCCCCATTTTTAGCCGACTAGCTATCCATGGGCAACTCATCGGTGTTTGAGCGCGCAATCGTTGAGCAATCATCACTTTCAGCCGATGCCCCTCCGGCTGCATGGCTAGGTCGATCCATTTGGCGCGGTGCCAGTGAGCGCGGCGGCTAAAAGCAATTTTCGCGTGCGGCCTCAACTCTTACCTACTCGCTTCCGATTGGCGAGCGGTGAGATCGGCGCGCTCTATAAACTCATGCTCGTGCTCCTGCTCGCGATCGTAATCGAGGAGTATGGGGATCGAGCACGAGCACGAAGAGGAAGCGGCAGAGGAAGAGATCATCCGGAGTCTACGGGGCTCGAACCCGCAACCTCCGCCGTGACAGGGCGGCGCTCTAACCAATTGAGCTAAGACTCCTCGCGAAAAGCGAAGCAGGGTAGGTCGCCCCGTTCGCGCCTTCAACCTCTTTTTCGACTGCGCCGCGGCGTAGAGTTGTAGCCGCCGGTCTGTGGGCGGCGTTTAGCGCCTTTTTTCCCTCTGACGATAGCCCAGCGTTTTAACGTTGGGGCCTCCGATGACAAGAAAAACCGAGTCCCGCCAGGGACGGAAGAAACGCGTTCTGTTCGCGAAGGCCAATCGCGTTGCTTCTTTCGTCCCTGCACGGGACTCTGTCTTGTGGGCTGGCCAAAGCCCCAGCGTTGAAACGCCGGGCTATTGTCATCAAAGTCAAATCGATGAGGCTCGCGGTTTGCGACCCGTTACGCGTGGTTTATAATCCGCGTAGCCTTTCCGAATGAACGACGAGCGCAGCAACGAATTCGAAAACTCAGAAGATCGCGCGGGCAAGCGCGAGTTAAGTTTGCTCGAAGCCTTCGATCTTGTTCTCGCTTCGATCCCCCCGGACGATCGATATCGTCGCGAGTTGCTCGTCCTGCGATCGGAAATCGCCGCCCAGGCAGAGACGATCGGCGAAGCGCAACAGATGATCGAGAAGCTCGAGGAAGTCATCAAAAAGGTGACCTCACCCGCGAACCGCATCGGCACTTACCTCAGCAATCCAGCACGGGAGACGGCGCACATTGTCGTTGGCGGCGCGGATTATTATTGCAACGCCGATCCGCGCATCAATCTCGCGAAGCTCAAGAAAGGCACGCGCGTTCTCGTCAACGAAGCCTATGTGATTGTGGGCGACCTCGGTTTCGAAACGGCGGGCCCCGTGACAAAAATCACGGAAGTGCTGGGTGCGGATCGGCTCCGTGTTGGCTCGGAACATGGATTGCAATCTCTGATTCTCCAGCGTTCTGCCGAGCTCATGAAGGCGACTCTGAAATCGGGGGCCGAGGTTCGGGTCGATCCGAATTATCGGGTGGCGCTGGAAGTTCTTTCCCACCCGCAAGCACGCGAGCATTACCTCGACGATGTGCCGGAATTGCCATGGGAGAAAGTCGGCGGACAGGATCAGGCGCTGCAAGCGATCAAGGATGCGATCGAGCTGCCGCTTCTCCACGGCGAGCTTTTCCAAAAATTCCAGCACGCGACGCCGAAAGGTTTTCTGCTCTACGGCCCGCCGGGGTGCGGCAAGACGCTCATCGGCAAAGCCACGGCTTACAATCTGACGAAACAGCTCCGGGAAAAAACGGGCGACGAGATGAAAGAATATTTCATGCACGTCAAAGGCCCGGAAATTTTGAATATGTGGGTGGGTGAATCCGAGCGGATCGTGCGTGAAATTTTCTCGACCGCGCGCGAGAAACGCCGTGAAGGTTTCCTGCCCTTCCTCTTTATCGACGAAGCGGAAAGCATCCTCGGCACACGTCGTGCCTCTCGTTATTCGAACATTCTCTCCACGCTCGTGCCGATGTTCTGCTCGGAGATGGATGGCATCGATTCGCTCCACGACGTTGTCATTATTCTCGCCTCGAATCGCGCGGACTTGATCGACCCCGCAATTCTTCGCCCGGGCCGGATCGACCGGAAGATCAAGGTCAACCGGCCGAACAAAGACGGAGCGCGCGAAATCTACCGGATTTATCTCACGAACGATCTGCCGTATGACGGCGCGTTCGCGAAGGAAGCCGGCAACATCGGGGCCGCTATCGATCGGCTGGTCGAGCGCATCTTGGAAGTGCAATTCGCGCGGCGCGACGAAAACAAATTTCTTGAGATCACGCTGCGGAGCGGCCGAAAGGAAATTCTTTATCGGAGTGATCTCCTGAGCGGCGCGATCATCGCCTCAATCGTCGAGCGCGCAAAAGGCCTGGCGATCAAACGCGCGATCGCGACGCAGGAAGATCAGGGAATCCGCGAGAGCGATTTGCAGCTTTCGTTCATCGCCGAGTTCACGGAAAACGATATTTTTCCGCCGACCGATATGACCGAAGATTGGTTCAAGCTGATCGATTACGATCCGGAGAACGTCGTGAAAATTTCACCGGTGCGCCGGGATGAGCAGTCAAAACTGCGCAGCCATCGTGGTGTGATTTAGGGGATCGCGCGCTCCGTCGCGCGACGTTTTCATTTCGCTCCGAAAGCTTTCGGGGCCATTCTTTGGCATCGAGCGCGGAGCGCTCGATCCACCTTCGCCATTCGGCATGCGCAGCAGCCTGAAATCGCTTTCGCTCTCCCCTGCACGTCGGTTAGGATTGGCCGCATGAAAACGATCGCTCGTTTCATTGCTCTGCCGGTAATCATGGCGGCCCTTGGCCTGACCTTGCGCGCCCAACTGACGCCGGAACCCAGAACCGACGTTTCGAACAAGGCGCTGATCACGAAAGCGACGCCAGCGGTCAGTCCGCCCACGAACAAGACTGGCACAGCAGAAATCGCCGCGCTGCGCAAGATGGCCGGCGACTATTACGCGTGGCGTAATGAAAATTATCCGGTCGGCAGCAGCGATTCCGGACTCCACACCTGGGATGATCGCCTGACCGACTACTCTGCCGCAAAGGTCGCGGAAAGGGCACAGCACGTCCGCAAGTTACTCGGCCAAGTTCGCGTGCTCGCGACCGCCGATTGGCCAAAGGATGATCGTATCGATTGGATGCTCTTTCGCTCGCAGCTGGAAGGCGCCGATTTCAACAGTCGCGTGCTGCAATCCGAAAAAACAGACCCGCAAGTCTACGTCGGCGAATGCACGAACGGGATTTTTTCACTGCTGAAAAAGGAATACGACACACCACGCAAACGCGCGCTCGCGGCGATGGCACGCCTGAAGCTGATGCCGGCCATGCTCGCCCAAGGCGAACGCAATTTGCAGAAACCGGTAAGACTTTTCGCGGAACTCACGATTACCTCCGCGCGCGCAATCGATCCACTCTTCAACGACAGCCTCATGACGCTGGCACGCGATCTCCCGGCTAACGAGCGCGACGATCTGGTGAAAGCGCGCGATACCGCGCTCAGCGCGATCCATGGTTTCGCCGATCGCCTGGAGAAACGTCTGCCGTCGATGGTGGCCTTCGCGCCGATGGGCGCCGCGAATTACAATTACTACCTCAAGCACGTGCTCCTGCTCCCGCTGGATGCGGAGCAGGTGGAGATGCTCGGCCGCGCGGAGTTGGCGCGTTATCGGGCGCTCGAATCGCTTCTGCCCGATCCATCGCTCGCCGATCCGAACCCGGCGCGCAGCAAGAACGTTCCACCAGATCAGGCGTCGTTTCTCAAAGCGTATGAGAGCCGGGAGCAGGAGATGATTAATTTCCTGAAAGAACATCATCTCGTGACAGTCCCTGATTATCTTGGCCGCTTCGAGATTCGGCAGCTGCCCGAAGCGTTCAAGCCGACCAGCCCCGGCGGTTTTATGAACCCCCCCGGTGTTTACGATAAAGACCCAACCGGCTTTTATTTCATTCCGAGCTACAACCCGCAGTCGAAGAATTTCTACATCCGCGCGGCGATCGAAGACCCGCGACCGATCCTCGGGCACGAAGGCATTCCCGGCCATTTCATGCAGCTCTCGATCGCGAACCATCTCACCGACGAAATCCGCCGCCAGCATGGCGATGGCGTGTTCGTCGAAGGCTGGGCGCTCTACGGCGAGGAGATGCTTCTGCGTACCGGCCTTTACCCGGAAAATTCTGCTTCGCATGGGCAGATTTTGCGGCTCTCGCGGTATCGTTCCGCGCGCATCGGCGTCGATGTGAATTTGCACACCGGCAAATGGACGTTCGAGCAGGCGGTTAACTACTTCATGGAAGCAGGCGGGCTCGATCGTGAAGCCGCCGAAGGCGAAGCCGCGGGCGCGGCCTCGAGTCCCACCCAAAAGATCAGCTACATCGTTGGGAAATGGCAGATCATGAATCTGCTCGGCCGTTATCGCGACAAAGCCGGCGCAAATTTCCGTCTCGGCCAATTCCACGACGACCTGATCAAGAACGGCAGCCTCCCTCTCTCAATGGTCGAATGGATTTTACTCGACGATCCGACTTCGGAGGAGCAGGTGATGCGCTAAGAATGGTGGATCGTGCGCTCCGTCGCACGATGGCAAAGGTGCCGGCGCAGCCGGGAAATAGAAACATAGCGCGGCGGAGCGCGCGATCCACCCGACCTCTGATTTCTGACCTCCGATTTTCGCGCTACACTTGCGGATGTCTGCTGACGCTAACTCCCTTCTCGTCATTGGTGGCGGCCCTGCCGGATTGCGCGCGGCGGAAGTTGCCAACGCGGCCGCTGCGCGCGTCGTCGTCTGCGATGCGCAACGTTCCGTCGGCCGGAAATTTCTCATCGCCGGCCGAGGAGGACTCAATCTCACCCACGGCGAGCCGGTGGAAAACTTCCCCGCTCGCTATGTCGACGAACCGGATCGCTGGCGCGATTTGCTCCGCGAATTCGGTCCGGACGATCTGCGCACCTGGGCGGCGGAATTAGGCGTCGAGACTTACGTTGGCACGAGCGGACGCGTTTTTCCGCTCGGACAAAAAGCCGCAGGACTTTTGCGCGCATGGCTCAGACGTCTACGAGCGAGCGGCGTGGAATTTCGCACCGGTTCGCGCTTCGTCGGTCTCGGACGCGAACCTGACGGCTGGCGCGCTGAATTCCAAACTGTTGACAGAAAGTTCTCGCTCACTACTGATGCGATCGTTCTTGCGCTCGGCGGCGCCTCGTGGCCGGAAACCGGATCAGACGGGACATGGCCCGCGATTCTGGCCGGGCACGGAGTGGATGTCGCTCCGTGGGTTCCGGCGAATTGCGGATGGGAAGTCGACTGGCCTTCCGAGCTGCTCGCCCGCGTGGAAGGATTGCCTCTAAAAAATCTCATCGTGCGCGCGGGCCACGAATCGGTCTCCGGCGAATTGCTCATCACGCGCCACGGACTCGAAGGCGGCGCCATTTATCGTCTCGGCCGGACGCTTCGCTCGATGAAACAGCCGCGTTTGGAAATCGATCTCAAACCGCAACTCACCGTCGAAGCGATGCGCGACCGCGCCGCTAATCTGCACGAGGCGCGCGATTGGTTCCACGCCTGGAAACTAAGCGCCGCCACCATTGCGTTAGTCGAAACCATCTGCACCGACGACTGCAACGATCGCGAACGGTTGATCGCCCGCGTGAAGAATTTCACGCTGGCGCTGCGCGGCCCGCGCCCGATCGCCGAAGCGATTTCATCCGCCGGTGGCGTGCGCTGGAGCGAACTCGACGAGAGCCTCATGCTGCGCAAACTGCCCGGCGTTTTCGTTGCCGGCGAGATGATCGATTGGGAAGCGCCCACCGGCGGCTATCTTCTGCAGGGCTGTTTCGCCACCGGCACCCGCGCCGGTCGAGCCGCCGCAGTGAGGCGCCTCGAACGCTAGTGCTCAATTGCAAGGCGAGAGTGGTCCAAACCGGGTCAGAGTGGTGTCAGGCTACGGCGCACCAGCCTTCGCTTTGTCCTTATTCCAAAGATGAAAAGTGTAGGTGAAAACGACGTAGCCGAGAATCTCATGAGGCCTGTCGTTCGTGATGTAGATGGCGGGATTTGTCTGAAAATCGGGAGTGATGTTCCACGTAACCCCGATCGTGGATGAATTGCCCGAGCCGCTCTGGAAATCGACCTGCGCACGCCATTGTTTGTTGAAATCGTAGGCGTACCCAAGGATCGCCTCGTTCCGGTAACCGACATGAATCGCGCCCGCAATAAACTTGTGATGCTCGGTGTAATAACCCGCTTCGATGTAGGGCTGAGGATCGACACGACTGTGGGGTGACCAGTTCACGAATCCAACCGAGAGCAGATATGGCTCTTTCTGAATCAAGCCGAACTCGGTGCCGAAGATCAGCTCGTTCGGTTTGAAACCTTTGAAGACAGCTACCTCCGCCCAATTAGTCAGGCCGATCTCGCCTTGCAATTGGAAGGGGTTCGCAATTCGCTCGCTCTGCGCCTGAAAGCTGAGAGAGAAGTCGCCGGGCGACTGCAAGTCCGGGGTAACGATCTGGCTGAGCCCTTTGGTAGTCGCGTGCGCTGCTGAGGGGAACATCGCAAACAAGGCGACGGCTATTCCGCTGAGCGCAATGCTTCTCATGGCGCGAACGTTCTAGACATCGCAACACCTCAAAGCAAGCTCGCTCAAGATGGGAGCTCTGCGTTCTCGTCAGATCGCCGCAGATGCGCGACCACTTCGATCTCCGCGGTTTGTGGGAACATGTCCAGCGGCGTGACCGAGACGACTCCGAAACGCTTCTGAAATTCCGCAATGTCGCGCGCCAGCGTCGGCGGATTGCATGACACGTAGATCATCGTGCGCGGCGGCGAATCGAGAATGGCGCGGCGCATTTCCGCGGAGAGACCTGTGGTGGGAGGGTCAACAATAAGCGCCGTCGATGTGAGATCGCTCTGTTCCAAGAGCCAGCGTAATTCTGTCGTGACGTCGCCCGCGACATAGGCTTCGTTCGCGCCGGCATCGCGCTGTGCGGCCTCGATCGCGAAGCGGTCCCAATCGATTCCGACCACCCGCTCGAACTGATGCGCAAGCCGCTTGATAAAGAATCCGGCACCGCAGAATGCGTCGATCAGAAGTTTTCCTTCACCGGTGAGAATTTCAGTGATCAAACCGACCAGGGCTTCGGCAACTTTGTCGTTGGTTTGCGCAAAGACGCGTGGGCCCGAATGCGCGCGCAAAGTGTAATGACCATCGCGTACTCGTCCGGCGCGCAATTGCGCGAGAGCGTCGTTCACTTCGGGCGCGGCGATCGGGCAGTGCTTGATGTCCATCAACGCGTGGACGTCGCGCCGGTAGAATCCGACGACGTTGTCTTGCGCGTGGACTGTGATCCGGTTCCGATAGCCGTAGGGCAGAGGCGAGGGGATGATGGACCGCATGGGCGGCTCCGCTAACCGGCCGATCCGCCGCATCGCCTGTTCGACCTGCCGCGCTTTCAATTCCAGTTGATGCTCGTAGCTGATGTGTTGGTAACCACAGCCGCCGCATCGTCCGAAGTACGGACATTCGGGTGGCACGCGATGCGGCGAAGGCTCGAGCAGTTCGACCAGTTCACCTTCGGCGAACTGCTTTTTCTCGCGCACGATTTTTGCCGTGACACGTTCGCTGCCAATTGTGAACGGAATGAAGACCGCTTTGCCTTCATCGCGCGCGACACCTTTGCCGCCAAAAGCGACATCTTCGATTTTGAGTTCGACGGTTCGCATCGCCGAACGTTCGCGTGGACAGCCCGCTGCGTCGAATAGGTGGATCGAGCGCTCCGCGCTCGATGGCAAAAAGTCGCGGCGCAGCCGCCACTAAGGCATCGCGTGACGAAGCGCGCGATCCACCCTGCGCTCAGTACATCCGCACGTAGGGATATTTCGATTCGTTGCCGAGCTCCGGTGGGAATTCCTGATATCCCGCATGGATATACGGAACGTCGCTCGGGAGAAGTGGATAGTACGTGCGGCGAGTCGTTGGAAATGGGAACGTTAAGAATTCGAATAGTCCCGAGTGGAAACGCATGTAGCTTCGGCCCAGACCGCGCACGACGCCGTACCCTGCGGCCGCCGAGTTTCCTTCGCGCTCATTGATTTTCGCGATCGTCGTCGGCAATTCCGCAATGCCGAAAACGAGGTTGGAAAGACCGCGGCCGAGCTTGCGCGTCGGGCCGTAATCATTCGAAGGCGGATCCTGAATATCGGCGAAGGCATATGTCGCGAAGCCGAGAACGAGCGCTGCGGTAAGCAAGGTTTTCATGGGGGTTATTCCAGCTAATCAATTTTCCCGCGCGAACGCAACCTTCAGTTTTGGTCAGAGTCATTCGGCTCCACCGGCGGCGGCTTGGTCGCCGCCATCGAGACGGTAATCGTGATCGCCAGAATGACGATGATCACGATGAGAGAGATCCAGTTTGGAATATACAACTGCTTGGCCAGGATCATTTTTGTGCCAACGAAACCGAGAATAATGGCGAGGCCGGTCTTGAGATAGATGAAGCGATCGACCATGCGCGCGAGCAGGAAGTAGAGCGAGCGCAATCCCAGAATGGCGCAGATGTTCGAGGTGTAGACGATGAACTGATCGGTCGTGATCGCGAAGACGGCCGGGATGGAATCGACGGCGAAGATAAGGTCCATGACGTCGACCAAAATCAAGACCAGCAAGAGCGGCGTAAACATAAGCCGCCCATCGATCAACACAGCGAAGCGGCGTCCATGGAATTCTTGCGTAAGCGGTAACACTCTGCGGCTGAAACGCATGAAGAAATTGTTCTCGAAATCGAGCTTCGCATCGCGATCGAAGAGCATGCGTAAACCGGTCAGGACGAGAAAGGCGCCGAAGATGTAGAGGACAAAATGAAATCGTTCCACCAGCGTCACGCCCAACCAGATCATCGCTCCGCGCATGACGAGCGCCCCGAGAATTCCCCAAACCAGGACTCGATGCTGTGAGCGGGGCGGGACACGAAAGTAGGTAAAGATGAGGACGAAAATGAAGATGTTATCGACGCTCAACGAGTATTCAATGATGTAGCCGGTCAGAAAATCGAGACCGTCCTCGCCGCCTTTGGACTTCCAGACCAGGACGTTAAAAGCGAGTGAGAGAGCGACCCAAATCAGGCTGCGCAGGATCGCCGCGCGCGTGCTCAATTCGCGATCGCGCCGCTTGAAACTGATCAGGTCGACGGCCAGCGCAATGAAGACGCCCACGTGGAAGGCCACCCAAAACCAGATGTTCGTGGACACGGCGCAGACCGTTCCATGCAGTGCACTCGGTCGCAATCGCAAAGCTTTTCACAGTCGATTAGCGACAAGCGCAAACGCCTCGCGTCGGCCACTTTTCTCTCGCCAACATCGGCGTTCTTCGTAGCTTGTCCGACCCGCATGGATGCCGAATTGGAAAAGCTCGTCGAATCTGGAAAACTCACCGCACACGCTGCGGACCAACTCGAAAAACTCAAACCCGGGACCTTTTGTCTGCACAAAAGTTGGGGCTTCGGCCGCGTGGCTGAATGGAATCTTCTCCTCAATCAAATCGTGATCGATTTCCCGGGAAAGAAGGCGCACGGAATGCAGCTGACCTACGCCGCTGAGAATCTCACCGTCATCCCGCCGGAACATTTCCTCGCGAAAAAGGCGAACGATCTTAAGTCGATCAAAGAGCTGGTGAAGAAGGATCCAGCGGCTCTCATGCGGAACATTCTCGAGAGCTTGGGAGGCGCCGCCACTGTCACGCAAATCAGCCAGCTGATGCTCGGCGATATTTTCACCGAGCCCGAATGGAAACGTTGGTGGGATTCGACGAAGAAGATCCTAAATAAGGAAGGCTATTTCCTGATCCCGACCAAGAAGAGCGAGCCGATTCAATTGCGGGCGGAGAAGGTTTCGCGGGCAACCGAGTTGATCACTTTTTTTGGTCAAACGCGCCAGCCGAAAGAGCAGGCGGCCGCGCTTGATCAGATCATCAAGTTTCACAACGAATTCGACAAACCCGAGACGCAGTTGCAGCCGATCATCAACACGATCGAAGAGGCGGCTGCGCGGAATCAGCGGCTTAATCCGGCGCTTGTTTTCGAGCTGGTAATGGCGCGCGATGATTTGATCGAGCGCTGTCCACAACTCAAGACCACCAACCCCGATCTGACTTTGAGTCGCTTGATCGTCCAGGAGGAAACTCGCCTGGTCACGATCCTGCCGAAGGTTCCAGCCGGTAAGGAGCGCCGCGTTTTGCACGCGCTGCCGGCGGCGCTGGGCCCTGGATGGACGGTTCGTGGATTGCAATTGATGCAGAGCAATCATGCGCGGGCGGTCTTGCAGATTCCGCGTGTTTTTGCGGAGGCAGGAACGCAGGGTGAGTTGCGCGCGTTCTTGCATCGCGGGATTCGTGAGCACTCCGTTACCAGTGAAGCGCTGGTCTGGCTTTGCAAAGAGCGCGCGGGCGAGTGGCGCGAATTGATTACGCCTGATTTGCTCGGCGCGATCTTGTCGGCGCTCGAGCGCGACCAGCATAACGAGAACAGTCGCGGCAGTAAGCTGCGCGATCTGTTGCTCGATGACCGCGAATTGATTCCCGACATGTTTGCCGGCGCCGAGCCCGGCGTGGCCCGCGACGCCATGCGCCGCCTGATGCTTACGCCCGTTTTTGATGAGCTGACGAAGCGCTCGTTGCTCGCCCGCATCATTAAGCTTTATCCGGAACTGGAAAGCGTGATCACGGGCGAACAAAAGGAAGAGAAGAGCGACGCACTGATTGTTTCCTGGAGCAGCCTCGACAGGCGCAAAGCCGAATACGAAGAGCTCGTAAACAAGAAGATTCCGGAGAACAGCAAAGAGATCGGGGTCGCGCGTTCCTACGGCGATCTGCGGGAAAATTTTGAATTCAAGGCCGCCAAGGAAATGCAGGCCGTGCTCATGCGGCGGAAATCAGAGTTGGAAGCCGCGCTCCATCGTACGCGCGGCACGGCGTTCGAAAGTCCGGACACGACGCAAGTTTCCATCGGAACGATCGTGACTCTCCGCGATTCCGATTCCGGCAAGGAAGAGATTTACACCGTCCTTGGCGCGTGGGACGGCAATCCGGATCGCGGCATCATCTCCTACCAGACCGCGATCGGTCAGGCGTTGCTCGGACATAAACCCGGCGAGGTGGTGACGCTGACTGACCACGATGAAACGCGGCGCTTCGCGATCATTTCGATCGAGCCCGCACCAGTCGATGTGACGCCTCCCGATCCAGCTCTCAACGAGGTCTCGGCCGAGCCTGTCGCGGCAGAGTAGAGCAAGCTTCCAGCTTGCTTCCCATTTCACCGTTTGCGACCGCGGCAGCCCTTTATTATTCCCGACGATCCTTTACACTCTGAGCAATGCCTGCCGTTTCCATAGGAGAAATCGCCGATTTCGTCGGCGGCCGGTATGCCGGAAATCGTGATCGTAAGGTGAGCGCCGTCGCGCCACTAGCGCAGGCTAACACCGAACAACTAAGCTTCCTCAGCAATCGCAAATACGCGGCGCAACTTGCCGAGACAAAAGCGGGCGCGACCCTGGTGCCGCAAAATCTGGAGGGCGAAGACGAGCGCTGGATTCGCGTGGACGATCCTTATTTCGCCGTCGCGTGCATCCTGACTAAATGGTTTGGTGCGCGCCCCATGCCGAAAGGCGTGTCGGCCCAGGCGTCGATTGCGTCAACCGCGAGACTCGGAGCGAATGTGGCGATCGGCCCTTTCACAACCATTGGCGAGAATGTTGTGATCGGCGATAACGTCACCATTTTCCAAAATGTCTCGATCGAAACCGGGTCCACGCTCGAAGACGATTCGATCATCTATCCCAACGTTGTCATTTACGATGGCACGCGCATTGGTCGCCGGTGCATCATCCACGCGGGGGTCGTCATCGGCTCCGATGGGTACGGCTTCGCCATGCACGATGGCAAACATCACAAGATCCCGCAGATCGGTATCGTCCGGATCGAAGACGACGTCGAGATCGGGGCCGGGACGACGATCGATCGCGCGGCCTTGGGCGAGACCGTGATAGGCGAGGGGACCAAAATCGATAACCTTGTCCAGATCGGCCACAACGTAAGAATCGGTAAGCATTGTCTGCTCGTTTCACAAGTTGGTATCTCCGGTTCTACGACCCTCGGTGACTATGTGTCGATGGGAGGCCAGAGCGGTGCTGTCGGGCATAGGAAAATCGGGGACCACGCTCAAGTCGCTGGGCAGAGCGGGGTGTATCATGATTTGCCAGAAGGCGCGAAAGTGACTGGCACGCCAGCAATGCCTTTTCGGCAATTTGCGCGACTCCAGCTGGCTCTTGAACGTTTCGCGAAAAAAAAGAGTTAGCGGCAAAAAGCCCAACGCGGAATGGGCTTGCAATTCAAATTGGCACAGTCGGATAATCGAGAAAGAGCCGCCATGAACAACAGGATTAATCATTTAGCAGTCTGGATTCTCGTCGTTGTCCATCAACTGATCGGCTTCGGCTGGTACGCGATCTTTGGCGAAATGTGGTTAAGTTATCACGCCAGGACGATGACCGACATCGAGCGGACGCATGACTTTGTGGCGTATCTCATCGCGATCGCCGCGTCGATCGCGGTCAATTATGCTCTGGCATGGTTGATCAGCCGGCTCAATGCCACGAGTGCCGTTGCGGGTTTGAAGATCGCGATCGTCTGCTGGTTCGCTTTTCTGTTCGTTGAATACTCGACTATCTCGGTATTCTCTGCGTTTGAGACAAATCCCTGGCCTCTAGTTTTCATCGACATGGGCCGGCCTTTCCTCGCGTGGTCTTTGAGCGGTCTCGTTCTCGGTGCCTGGCAAAAGCGGGTGCCCGCGGTGGCCGGACAGTAATCTTCTTACTGGCTCAGATAAACGCAGGCGCCATTCTGGTGCCGCAAAATCTGGAAGGCGACGACGAGCGGAGGACCCGCGTCGATGATGGGTGTGGCTGGTTCCACCGAGCTGGGCGATCACGTTTTTGTGGCGGGACAAAGCGGCTTCTCCGGCCACCTCAAGATTGGCCATCGGGTCCAGGTCGCCGCGAAAAGCGCCGTGCCCGACGACACCAAGGTCATGGGCTCGCCCGCCATGCCTTTCAATGAGTTCGCACGCCGGCAGATCGCCCTCAAACGCCTGGCCAAAAAGAAGCCCTAACCTCGTAGGACGAGACTCTGTCGAGCTGAAGGATTTGCCGTCACTCCTTGGCCGGTCCCGCCATCGTCTTCACACCCACACGGGCGAGGTATTCCTCCACCTGCAGAAGATTGTCCGCGCCGCGTTGGACAATTTTCAGGAGATTATCCATCGATGACACTTCTTCCAGCTGCTCGGTCAGAAACCATTGCAGAAAATTAATCGTGATGTAGTCATTTTCCGATCGCGCCAGTTCGACGAGCGCATTGATCTGATGCGTGACTTTTACTTCCTGGTCGAATGAAAGCTTGATCGCTGCCTCTGCCGTCTTGAAGCTGGCCTGGGGCGCTTCGATCGCCGGAATCACCGCCCGCCCGCCGGCGTCCACGACGTATTTGATAAAGCGCATCGCGTGCTCTTTCTCCTCTTCAGCCTGTCCGAAAAAGTGCTGGGACAACTGCGGGAGCGCGTCCGCCGCGAAGTGCGCTGCGATTGCGACGTATTGCAATGACGCGGCGAATTCATTTCCAATCTGTTCGTTGATGGCATCGATAACTTTGTTGCTGATCAGCATAAGGGACCTTTCTGTGACGGAATCTCTTGCTTTAGCCCATGATAGGCCCGCACTCAATGGCGACTTGGCAGACGCCCCCGCGGACGCTTGGCTGATGCACCCCCAAAAAAAGACCCGGCTCATTGTTTCCAACAAACCGGGCCGTAATTCTGGCGACGTCCTACTCTCGCACAACCTATCGTCGCACTACCATCGGGGCTGCAGCGTTTCACTTCCGTGTTCGGAATGGGAACGGGTGGGGCCACTGCGCTATGATCACCAGAAGGCTGACGCCCTCCATTGCAGATTGAAGATTTTAGATTGCAGATTGGCGCCTGCAACATGCTTCCTTCAACGTGCGTCAGAGTTTCTGACGATCTCCGTCGCTAATATTTCCAAAGAACCGTTTCAAATCGTCAATCTGAGATCTGAAATCTGCAATTCCGCCGATTCTCTGATGTCTACATACAGGAAGTGTTCCGCATTTAAGGCTTCGTTTTGTTAATTTAGAAGTCATTCCCCTCAATTTGCCGCCGCGTCAGGTTTGACGCCGGCGCGACGGGTTAATTGAAAAGTAAATGACCAAGCCGAACGAGTTATTAGTATTACTTAGCTGAACGTATTACTACGCTTACACCAGTAACCTATCAACGTGGTGGTCTACCACGACTCTTCAGGGAGAACTCATCTTGGGA
>DASVJK010000113.1:0-13602 GCA_036385955.1 Chthoniobacterales bacterium
CGTCGCAATACCGAACGGTGACGACGCCGGCCATGCTCTGGGTGAGCAGCGCTACTCCGTGCTCGCCTATCACGAGGTGGACGGAAACTGGGCGCGCGTTTTCTCCAACGGCCTTCCCCCTGGTGTCCTTCACGCATGGACGCCACGCGAGAACGTGCGGCTCTTTTGCGAAAAGGTCCGCGCTCTATGCTCCGCCTTACTTTTCATTCACCTCGAAGACAACGAAGAGCTGATCCTCGAAGCGAATCTGGGAAGGTCTTTCGAGGAACTCGCGCGCTCGAGGACCATGAAACTACCGGGGAATCTGGCGCATCCTCGCAACTATCGCCGGTTCATCGCTGAGGCCGATGGTGTGACCATGATCATGGATCGCCTGGAAAAATTTGTGCCGCCCGCTCTTCCCAGGATTATTCTCTGGCCGGGAGCGGACAGGCAGCTTTTTTCCGCGCTTAAAAAAGACGAGACCTTTCTCGCGAGTCTCGGCGTGCCGCTGGAAAATATTGTTCTGTGCTACACCGGCAACGTTCACTCTGCCAATGCGAGGGAAGTTCGCAGTCTTTATCTCGCGGCGGCAATCCTCGCACGCGAAGGAATTCCCACTACTCTCGTGCGCGCGGGGAAGGATTATTGTCCGTTCCTCGGTCCGGATGAAAAATGGGCCCGCGAAGTTTCGGTCGATCTTGGCTACGTGAAACATGTCGACATCCCACGTGTCCTCGGCCTCGCGGATTTTCTCGTCCAGCCAGGCACCGACGATGCCTTCAACGAATATCGACTTCCGGCGAAGTTGCCGGAGTTTTTTGCTACGGGACGTCCCGTGCTCCTGCCACTGACAAATGTAGGACGCTTTGTTCGCCATGGGCAAGAGGCATGGGTTTTGCCGAAGATGGACGCGCTGGGCATCGTCGACACTCTCAAGATGCTTCGAGCCGACGAACAGTTAATGTCGCGGCTTTCCGCGGGCGCGCTCGCTTTTTGCCAGGAGCACTTCAGTTGGAGTAGAAATGCTGCGACGCTCGAAAGATTCTACGAGCAAATCCGCGTCGCACAGCCAGAACAAACGCATGTCCCCTCCCCGACTGTTCCTTGATCACCCAGCCAAAGCCGTGGAAATCGTCGCGCGATTCTCGACGCCAAATCAAACCTCTGAGACGAGCTACGCGACGGTGCGCGATTACTGCGAGAGCCTGGATCACCTGCCCCAGATCACCGGCTTGGAAGGCGATCTAAAAAACGTGCAGCGCCCGTGGGCGGTGAAAGCCCTCCTTCGCGCTGTGCCGCCACCCGCTCGCCTGCTCGAAATCGGCGGCGGCGAGCCGGTTGTCAGTGGCTTCCTGAACGAGCTTGGTTACGACGTCACGCTGGTCGATCCCTACGACGGTTTTGGAAACGGCCCGACGGAGTATGAAAAATACGTCGACTGTTTTCCAAATGTGAAAATCGTGCGCGGGTATTTCGAGCCCCACATGCAAGCTTTCCCGCCAGCCTCGTTCGATGCGGTTTTTTCCGTCTCTGTTCTGGAACATCTCCCGATGGAAGCCGCGGCGAACTGCTTTCAGGCGATTGGGGAGTTTCTCGCGCCCGGCGGCGCGTCTATTCATTGCTTCGATTTCGTTCTGCAAGGCGTCGCCCAGGAATACGACCTAACGAGTGCGCGCAACATTCTGAGTCACCAGGCTCAACTGGAAAATCGACCGACGGAAACTGGCTTCGCTGATCTGCTTGAGCGGTTGAAAGGCGATGTCGAAACTTTCTTCCTTTCCCCGCAGGGTCATCACCATTGGCGCAGAGGCCTTCCCTACGAGAAATTTCCGTTTCGGAAGGTCGTTTCCCTGCAAACGATCGCGTTCCGCCCCGAATCCTGAAACGCCTCGGCTCGACAAGCGTGAGAGCTTGACAGTCCTAGGGTGAATTCTAATTTCAGCTAACCACCGGCCCAAAGGGCTGGATTTTGCAAAGCCTGTGACCGCGTTTTCCTCATTTTATTGCTCATCGGTCGGCAAGAAAATGATTGTAGCGGTGACCGGTATCGTTCTGATCGCGTTCGTTATCGGACATCTTCTCGGGAACTTGCAGATTTTTCTCGGACCTGATTGGGTGAACAGCTACGCGGAACATCTGCGTGCTCTCGGTCTCCTGCTCTGGGCCATCCGGATCTTTCTCCTCGTGAACGTACTCCTGCACATTTTTTACACAATCAGTCTGGCGATCGAGAATCGCCGCGCGCGCCCGGTGCGTTACAAAAGAAGGGACTACGTGAAAGCGACCTTCGCCTCGCGCTACATGGCGATGAGCGGCCTTGTCGTGCTCGGCTTTATCATTTTTCACATCCTGCATTTCACCGTGCGAAAAATTGATCCGCGCTTTTTGCTGTTGAAAGCCGATCCGCTCAACCATTCGGACGTCTACTCGATGATGGTTTACGGCTTCCAAAACGTGTATGTCTCCGCATTTTACGTTGTTGGTCTTTTCCTGCTCACTCTCCACCTGACCCACGGAATATCGAGTTTCTTCCAATCGCTCGGCTTCAATGACGAGAAATTAGCGCCCCGTCTGGCGGTCGCCGCCCGCATTTTTGCGTGGCTGATTTTCATCGGTTATATTTCGATCCCGGTCGCGGTTTTGCTGCATTTGGTGAAGCCCGCCCAACAGTTATGATCGGCCGCCTGGACTCCAAGATTCCCTCGGGCCCGCTCGCGGACAAATGGGCGACTCACAAGGATCACACGCGCCTGGTCAGTCCGAACAATCGCCGGAAATTTGAGATCATCGTTGTGGGAAGCGGCCTGGCCGGCGGATCTGCGGCAGCCACGCTGGGCGAGCTCGGCTACCACGTGAAATGCTTCTGTTATCAAGACAGTCCGCGCCGCGCTCATAGCATCGCCGCCCAAGGCGGAATCAATGCTGCAAAAAATTATCAAAACGACGGCGATAGTGTTTTCCGTCTGTTTTACGACACGATCAAGGGCGGCGATTTTCGCTCGCGGGAGGCGAACGTCTATCGTCTTGCGGAAGTCAGCAATTTGATCATCGATCACTGTGTCGAGCAGGGCGTGCCGTTTGCGCGGGAATACGGAGGGTTGCTTGCCAACCGATCGTTTGGCGGAGCGCAAGTCTCGCGGACGTTCTATGCGCGGGGGCAGACCGGGCAACAACTTCTCCTGGGCGCCTACCAGGCTCTTTGCCGTCAGATCGCCGCGGGCACCGTGGAGATGTTTCCGCAAACGGAGATGCTCGATCTCGTTCTGATCGATGGACACGCCAAGGGGATTGTCACGCGGAGTTTGGTTTCCGGGAGAATCGAATCTCACTCGGGCGATGCCGTAGTCCTCGCGACCGGTGGCTACGGAAATGTTTTCTATCTCTCGACCAACGCACACGGCTGCAACGTCACCGCAACATATCGCGCTTATAAAAAAGGGGCGCTCTTCGCCAACCCCTGTTACACGCAGATTCATCCGACATGCATCCCGGTGAGCGGAGAGAACCAGTCAAAGTTGACCCTGATGTCGGAATCGCTTCGGAATGATGGGCGCGTTTGGGTTCCGAAAAAGCCGGGTGACAAACGGCCGCCAAGCCAGATTCCGGACGTGGAACGTGATTATTACCTCGAGCGAAAATATCCGAGCTTCGGAAATCTGGCGCCGCGCGATATCTCATCGCGAAGCGCAAAAGAAGTTTGCGATGAAGGCCGCGGCGTCGGCGAGAGTGGACGCGGTGTTTACCTGGATTTCGCCGATGCCATCCATCGTGTCGGGGAAGACACCATTCGCGAACGGTACGGAAACCTCTTCCACATCTACGAAAAAATTACGGACGAAAATGCGTATGAACGTCCCATGCGCATCTATCCAGCGGTCCATTACACGATGGGCGGATTGTGGGTTGACTACAATTTGATGAGCAATGTCCCGGGACTGCACGTCATCGGGGAAGCGAATTTTTCCGATCACGGCGCAAACCGGCTTGGCGCGAGCGCGCTCATGCAAGGCCTGGCTGACGGCTATTTCGTGTTGCCCTACACACTGCCTGCTTATCTCGCTGGCCAGATCGGCCAACGACCCAAGACCGATCACCGGGAGTTTCGCAAAGCAGAAAGCGAAGTGCGCGCGCGAACCGAAAAACTGCTCGCGATCAATGGGAAGCGGTCGGTGGATTCATTTCATCGCGAGCTGGGCCTTCTTCTTTGGGACAAGTGCGGAATGGCGCGAAACGCTGCCGGATTGAGCGAAGCGCTCGCGCGAATTCCCGCGCTGCGAGAGGAGTTTTGGCGCGACGTCCGAGTCCCGGGCGACGGCGAAGAGTTCAATCAATCGCTAGAAAGGGCGGGACGCGTGGCCGATTTCCTCGAATTTGCCGAACTGATGTGCACTGACGCACTCACCCGCGATGAATCGTGCGGCGGCCATTTCCGCGAGGAACATCAAACGCCCGATGGCGAAGCATTGCGCGACGATGAAAATTTCGCGGATGTCTTTGCGTGGGAATATCAGGGAAACGGCTCTGCCGCCCCGCCGAAATTGCATCGCGAGCCGCTCGTCTTCGAAACCGTCGAGCTAACGCAGAGGAGCTACAAGTGATCTTATCATTCCGAGCATAACAACGTCATGAGATTCAAGCTCAAGGTGTGGCGGCAGAAAGACCCCGAGGCAAAGGGCAAGCTCGTCGAGTACGAAGCGACCGGCGTTTCACCGAATACGTCGTTTCTCGAAATGCTCGATGTCGTCAACGAGGGCTTGGTGGCTCGTGGCGGAGAGCCGATCGCGTTCGATTCGGATTGTCGCGAAGGCATCTGCGGCACCTGCTCGCTCACGATCAACGGAGAGGCGCATGGCCCCGATCACCCGGGCGCCGCCTGCGAAGTTTACATGCGGAGATTCAAGGATGGCGCCACGATCGTGGTGGAGCCTTTCCGGGCGAAACCATTTCCCTTGATAAAAGATCTGGTCGTCGATCGGAGCGCTCTCGACCGGATCGTGCAGGCGGGTGGTTTCGTCTCCGCGCGGGCCGGTTCTGCGCCCGAAGCGAATTCGATCCTGATCCCGAAACACCATGCGGATCGCGCGATGGACGCGGCGGCCTGCATCGGTTGCGGCGCCTGTGCGGCGGCTTGTCCGAATGCGTCGGCGATGCTGTTCACCGCCGCAAAGGTTTCGCATCTCGCTTTCTTGCCTCAGGGGCAGCCAGAGCGGACAAGCCGCGTCTTGAAGATGGTGACCGCGATGGACGCGGAAGGTTTCGGCAACTGCACGAACACCTACGAATGCGAAGCGGTTTGTCCCGCTGAGATCAGTGCCAGCCTCATCGCGAAGCTGAATCGCGAGTACATCATCGCCAACCTCCGCAGGAACGCAGGCGAATAGTGTTGGGGAGCACACGCGACTCGCGTGCTGCGCCCGGCGATTCGCCGGGCGGCATTTCTCGATCGATGTACTTCGGCGGGTCGCCGAAGTGAGCACGCGGGTCGCGTGCGCTCCCCGTCAGAGCGTTTCACACGCGAATGTCCACATCTTCGGATCGACTTCGGCGCGGATTCGTTCCGCAAGCTGATTGCGGTCCGCACCATCGCGAAGAACCGCAAACACGGTCGACCCGGAACCGGAAAGCAGCGCTGCGCCGACTTCAGACTGGAGGCGCAGCCAAATCTTCAGATAGCCAAGCAGAACGAATTTCTCGAAAACCGGCCGCTCGAGATCATTCGCAAAAAGCACGCCGGAAAACTTCTGCGACGCATGGTTCACACCCGGCAATTCCCGGGAATTTTTCCATCTCTCGTAAGCCCACGGTGTCGGCACAGCAAAATCTGGCTTTACAAGTAAGAGATTGAAACTCGCCGGCAATCTTGCAGGCTCGACAATCTCGCCGCGGCCGCGGCAGATCGCTGCCGAACCAAGAATGAAAAAAGGGACGTCGGATCCAATTTGGGCGGCGAGTTCGATGAGATCTTTCTGATCGAGACGCGTTTCGAAAAGTTCGTTCAGCCCGAGTAGTGTTGTGGCAGCGTCACTGCTGCCACCGCCCAGGCCGGCGCCATGCGGAATTTTCTTCTCTAATGCAATCTCGACTCCTGTTTCGGTCTTCGTTGCCTTCTGGAAAAGTTTGGCCGCCTGGACCACCAGGTTTTCTTCACCATTCGACAATGAGGAATCGTCGCAGGAAAAGTGGATGCCGCCCGTGGTTTTCCCCCGTTCGATCGTCAAGCGATCCGACAACGAGATCGGCGCCATTAAGGTTTTGATTTCGTGGAAGCCGTCTTCGCGCCGGTCCCTGATCTCAAACGAAAGATTGATCTTCGCTGGCGCATAAAGCTGCATATCTTTATCTCTCCATAAATTCTCTCGGAATTACAGAATGAAGTCGCCTTCGAGCACAATCAGCACTCGCGACCGCCTGATTGTGGCCCTCGATTTTCCGACGAAATCGAAGGCGCTCGCTCTTGTTTCCGCCTTGTCGGGCGCTGCTTCCAACTACAAAATCGGATTGCAACTCTACACGGCAGAGGGACCGGAAATCATCCGGGCAGTTGCCGCGACGGGCGCTAAAATATTCCTCGATTTAAAGCTGCACGACATCCCGAGCACCGTCGCCAAGGCCGTCGCCGCGGCGAGCGAACTTGGTGTGCAGATGTTGACTGTTCATCTGAGCGGCGGCCGCGCGATGATCGAGGCAGCGGTGGAAGCCAGGTCGCCGAATCTTTCTATTCTGGGGGTGACAGTATTAACGAGCGCTACTCCGGAGACTCTGAGCGAAACCGGCGTGAACTCCGGGATCGAGGAACAAGTTCTGCGCCTCGCGGAACTCGGGAAGAAATCCGGAATCGATGGATTGATCACCAGCCCGCACGAGGTACGAATTCTTCGGGAGCGACTCGGTGACCAAATCAAACTGATTACGCCCGGCGTTCGTCCCAGCTGGGCGGAGGCTAACGATCAGAAGCGATTCACCACCCCCAGCGAAGCGTTGAAAAGCGGCACCGATTATCTTGTCATCGGACGACCAATTACGGCCGATCCGGACCCTCGCACGGCGATCGAGCGCCTGCTTGAGGAGATCGCGGACTAACACTTCGAAGCGGTAAACATGCTCGACGAGCTGCATGTCTACGACGACAGCGAGCCACGAACCGCCGCGCTCAATATGGCGTTGGACGAAGCCTTACTGGAAAGTGCCACTTCCCCGACGCTCCGATTTTATCGCTGGCAAGGTCCCGCCCTCTCGTTCGGTTATTTTGGATCGTATGCGGGGGTCGCAGATCAGCGCGGCGACCGCGATATTGTCCGCCGATGGACCGGAGGCGGAGTCGTTCCCCATGGAGATGATCTCACGTATTCAGTCATCATTCCCGCGAGTCACCCATTTTTCTCCCGCTCCTCGCTCGCAATCTACTCCGACTTGCACGATGCGATTCGGGGGGCGTTGAAGGCAAACGGCATTGATGCAACGCTCGCGAACTCCGTCTCACCAAAAGTTTCGGAGAATTGTTTTGCAAATGCGGTGCGCGCGGACGTGATCAGCGAAGGCCAAAAAATTGCCGGCGCGGCGCATCGACGATCCCGCGCGGGATTGCTGCATCAGGGCAGCATTCAAAACGCGAAATTGCCGCACCGATTCATCAATGACTTTGCCCGCACACTTTGCGATCGGTTCGAACGCAGAGCTCTTTCGCAAAAACTTATCGACCGCGCCAGCACGATCGCACAGACGAAATATGGAACTATCGAGTGGTTGATGCGCCGGTAAGGCAGACCGAAAACGTTGTCTCCGCCGTCGAGTTAATGTATTCGATTCGCAGCAAAGCTCTTCGTTGCCCATGAATATCCTATCGGAACAGCAAGCGCGCGCGCGGCAGCTGAGCCTTCCTCTCGATGGTCTGCTCACCGGCGTGAGTCGGGAATTCGTCGCCGAGCTTCAACTCAACGGCACGTTCGTGGAATACAATCAGCAGATGATCGTCAACGCGGGGCAGCCAGCAGATTACGTTTTTTGTGTGATCGACGGTCGCGTCAACATTTCGCGCCGGAACGACAACTTCGGAAAAGTTCCCCTCGCGGCGCTCGGTCCTGGACAATGGTACGGTGAACGCGAAGTCTTCCTCCGCACCGCGTCCGAAGAGGAAGCTTTTGTCGAAGGGGAAGTAATCCTTTGGACAATCCCGCCCGACACACTCCGGGATTTGTTCTTTGCATTTCCTGCCGCGGTGCAATTGCTTTATAATTTCGGCGTCCTCCTCGCCCAAGAGTTATCGGTGAAAGCGCAGGCGGACTCGCCGGTGGAAGCCTCAACGGCCCGTTGATTGGTTTTGCGCGCGGCCTAAGGGCAGGCCGCCTCCTGGATTGGAGAAGGCCCGCACCCGAGCTGTCCGGAAACAGCCCCGCTGGGTTGCGCCTGTTGTTTTGACAGGCAGAGGCCGTCCTTCTATTCTGCGCTTGTGGAAGTTTTTGCACACTCACGCGCGCCAGCGGCGTCTCCAGACCGAGCTTTGGCGCGAGTGACACTCGGCGTGCAAACGCAGTTGGAGGAAGTCGAAGCGCGCATCGCTCAACAAGCCGCCGAGTTCGATCCCGCGATTGAAGGTTACGTAACTTACGCGATCGGGGGTCGCGGCAAACGGTTGCGGCCGCTCGTTGCATTACTAAGCGGTGGCGCCAGTGGCGGAATCACGTCCGCGCATCTCGATCTCGCCGTGATCGTCGAGTTAATCCACATCGCCACCCTCGTGCACGACGACATCATGGATGAAGCCGAACGCCGGCGCGCGCAGCCTACCGTCAATGCGCGCTGGGGAAATTCGTTGAGCGTCCTCCTAGGCGATTGCCTCTTTGCTCAAGCGTTGAATCTCTCGACGAGTTTTGACAACACGGACGTCTGCCGGACGATTGCCCGCGCGGCGCGGGAAGTTTGTTCCGGAGAAATCATCCAAACGCAGCGGCGCTTCGATCTGCATCTCGGCATCGAGGACTACCTCCGAATCATCGAGATGAAAACAGGCTCGCTCTTTGCGGCAGCCGCTGAATTGGGCGCGGTACTGAACGGAGCCGACGTCGAGACGACTCGTGCGCTGAAGGATTTCGGACGGAAGATTGGCGCGGCGTATCAGATTTACGACGATTGTCTCGATATCGCCGGAAACGAAACCGAGATCGGCAAGACGCTCGGAACCGATTTGCGGCATGGGAAGTTGACGTTGCCGGTCCTGATGCTGCTCGGCTCCGCGCCGGCAGCCGAACGGGAGCAATACTGCGAGCTTATCCTCAAGGAGAAATCCAGTGCGATCACCAAGCTGCTGAAAATGGATTCGCCGAATGGCGCTTTGAAGGCGTCCGTCGATGCTGGGGAAGAATTGATTCGCGATGCGCAACGTGAGCTGGAGGCGCTTCCACCCAATCAGTATACCGATTCACTTTTCCAGTTCGGCGATGCCCTCAGGGAATTGCTCGACCAATTTCGTGCCTAGATAGAGAACGGGACACATTCGGCAAGCTCAGTGCAGGCTCCGCCCTCCCTCCCAGGCACTTTTCGCATGGCTCAAATAAAGATCCGCGAGATGCCGCAGGACGAGCGGCCGCGTGAAAAACTCCTTGGCCGCGGAGTTGGTGCACTGACCGATTCGGAGCTAATCGCGATCTTGCTCCGGACTGGTTTGCCGGGAGCCAATGCGGTTGAGGTAGCTCGTCAGCTTTTGGAACGATACGGTTCTCTCTCCGCTTTGAGCCGGTGCACCATAAAGGAAATCGAGTCGATTCGCGGAATCGGGGCAGCGAAGGCGATTCAGCTTGTGGCTGCCTTCGGCCTCGGCCAACGCCTCGCGAATGAGCGCTTGTCGCGCCAAAAGCTTGACTCACCCGAACTGGTCCACGACTTGGTGGCCGCTGAAATGCGGACCCTCCACAAGGAATCGCTGCGCGTCATCCTTCTCGATACGCGCTACCATCTGCTCCGGATGGAGGAGGTCTCGCTCGGCAGCGTGAACGAGAGCATCGCGCATCCCCGTGATGTGTTCCGTCCCGCGGTGATTTCGTCCGCTTACGCAGTGATCGTGGTGCACAACCATCCTTCCGGTGACCCCTCCCCCAGCCAGTCCGATCACAGCCTAACGAGACGTTTGGCCGAAGCCGCGGAGCTTCTGCAGATCAAGCTGCTCGATCACATAATCATCGGTGCGCCGGCTGAGGGACGGTTGCCCTACTTCAGTTTCAAGGAAGCGGGCGTGCTGTGAGAATTCACCCAACAGCAATCGTAGACGAGAGGGCACAACTCGGCGCCGAGGTCGAGATCGGTCCATTTTCGCTTGTCGGAGCGGAGGCGGTTATCGGGGACAAGTGCGTAATCCAATCACACGTGGTGATTGAGGGACCGGTGCGGATGGGCGTCGATAATTTCATCGGGCACGGCTCAATCATCGGAAGTGCACCGCAGGATCTCAACTTCCAGGCGCAGATCAAAAGCCGAATTGAGATCGGCGATGCCAACGTGATTCGTGAGCATTGCACCATCCATCGCGGCACCACGGAAGGAAGCGCGACAGTGCTCGGCGATGGGAATTTTCTCATGGTCGGCGCTCACGTCGGACACGATTGCAGGATTGGGAACGGCGTGGTCATCGTAAATAACTCTTTGCTCGCCGGGCATGTTCGAGTCGACGATCGCGCGTTCATCGGCGGCGGGTCGCGCTTTCACCAGGGCATCCAGATCGGACGGGTCGTCATGGCCGAGGGTCGATTTACGAAAAGCCTGCCGCCCTTTCTGATCGCGGCGAAGAATCAGGTTTTTGGCGTCAACATTCTCGGATTGCGGCGGGCAAGTTTCAGCCCCGAAGATCGCGACGAAATCAAGAGAGCGTTCAAGCTTCTTTACAAAAGCGGACTGAACGCGAAACAGGCCTTGGAGAAGGCCGCCGAAATCGAATTTGGTCTCCTAGGACGAGAGTTCTTCAACTTCGTGGCCGACGCCGGCAAACGCGGGATTGTTTCTTACAACCCGAATCCGGAAGGCGAAGATTAGCCTTTGCCCAAAGCCAAGAACGCGAGCATGCGTCCGGTGCGTCCCTTTTCCACGCGATACGAATAGTAGCGATTCAAATCGCACGCGGTGCAAACGCCGCAGTCGTTTAATGCCGTGACGCCGAGGTCACGGCATTGTCGCACGATCTCGCCTGCGAAATCCGTTTCATAATGCGGAGGACGAATGCACGGACTGAGTTGCACAATGATATCCGAAGCGCGTGAACCAAAGTGTTCGGTCATCGATTTGATGGCGTTCGCGACGACACCAAGCTCCGTCCCTTTTTTTCCGGAATGCACCAGACCAATCGCATTGTGTATGGGATCGACGATGAAAACGGCACAACAATCGGCGACATAAATGCCGAGGCAAACACCGTGCTGGTTCGTGATCAGGCCATCACAACTGTCGAAACACTCATCCCCTGCGGTCGCCTCATCGACAACACCGATGCGCTCTCCATGCACCTGCTGCGCGGTAATGAACGGCGCGCGGCCGAGTCCATGTTCCCTCCGGATTTCCCGATGAACGTCGTCCAATCGAGCGAGCGCTTCCATTTTGTCACGCGACAGCTCGACATTGGCGACACGCAGCGTGAAACCATGAACGACATCGTGCAGCACGCCGAGCGCCGGGAACTGTTCAGCCGAAAGCTGACCTGCGTTCACTTACCTGAAGTCGTGCGGGAAGTGCGTCTGGTCTCGACCGGGGTTCGGATTCCAGCGCGATTCAATTCCAGTGGTGACGGTTTCGGAGCCGGCGTCGGCAAAGCGTCGGTCCGTAGCTTTCGCCGCGTGTCCGGCTCGTCGAGTTCATTCGAATAAGTGACCTCGGTGGCGGTGACACGGTCGAACTCCGCAACAGCCACGTTGTAGGTATACAGCGCTTGCAACCGGTTCGATCGCGCAAGGGTTAGTTGAACGCGCGCGTCCAGCACTTCCAGCTGCGTGCCGGCGCCCGCGCTCAACCGTGCACTTGCCAGACGCAGAGCTTCGTCCGCTTGCCCCACACTTTGTTCCGTCGCGCGAATCAGCTCATTGCTTTGCTTCAAATTTGAATCCTGTTGCTGCACCTCGAGCTCGACCTGCCGGCCATCGTCATCGAGTGTGATCTTGGATTCCTCCAGCACAGCGCGCGCTTGTTTTACCGCGCCGTACGTCGCTCCCCAATCCCAAATCGCCCAGGTCCCGGTCGCACCGAAAATATATCCGCTGCTCACATCCCGCGGATTATCGCTGAAGGCTGAACTGCGCACCTCAGACCCCCCGGTCGCATTGATCTGCGGGAAAAATCCAGCGCGCGCGACGCGCACATTCTCCGCATTGCTGAGCACGATCGCCTTCTGTTGTTTCAAGAATGGCCGCCGCTCTTTGGCCAGTTCGATCGCCTGCGCGAGCGCGATGTGGCGCGGTTCATACTGCAATTCGCCGACCGCTTCCAGCGGCGCAGCATCGCTTCGATTCGGATCGAAATCGAGCCCGAGCGTTTTCGCGAGTTGAAGCTGCGAGATGCGATAATTATTTTGGGCCGTGATCAGCACTGGATACTGGTTTGACAGTGCGACTTGCGCTTGCAGCACATTGAAACGTGGCACGGTGCCCGCCTCGAACCGATTTTGCTGATCCTGCAACTGGCTCTTCAGCAGCTTGATCGATTCTTCCTGCACACCAATGAGGCCTCGGTTCAGAATCACCTGATAAAACTGCTGGCGAACGGTCGCGACCACTTGATCGATCGCATTCCGAAACGAGTAGTAGCTGTTGTCGCGCGTGAAATCAGCTGCGCGAATCTGCGAAATAATCCGGCCTCCGGCGAAAATCACCTGCGTCGCCTGTATGCGCACGTTGTACGCCCGCTCGACCCCAGTGAAGGAACTGAAGGTAGTCCTAGGGGTGCCAACAGGAGTGGGAGTGGGCGTGACTCCATCGGTTGGTCCGCCATGGTCCACCTGCAGATGCGGGTCGGTATCCTGGAATGTGCCGGTAGAGCCGATCTGGGGCAATGCTTCCGCTCGCATCTGAATGTAAAGGCCTTTCGTACGCTCGATCTCCTGCCGCGCGATCTGAATGGTGGGATTCTGCTGCAGCGCCGTCAGAATTGCTTGATTGAGGGTAAACCGCGGAACTCCAGAACGCACTTCACGTGTGTCGGACCCGGCGAACAATCCATCAGATGGGACAAGCGCAAAAAGCGAGACGAGGAACAGGGCGGAAAGGAAAAGTTTTCGCATGGAAAAGAAGTGCGGGACGGACTGTAAACGGATGGGTTTCGGAGAGGGCGCGGCAGGATCGAGAGCTTTAGCGCTGACTCCTATGCATTCCACGTGCCGCATTCTCTATAATCGCCTTAAACCGCTGCCGAATAGCTGCTTAAAAATTTGAGGTTGTTTGTGCGCCCGGCTAATTGTTCCCGAGATCGGGATCAGCGCGTTCCATTTTCGAAACGCCGCGACATTAGCAGGTCACGGCGCGATTTACTGCGCAGCGGTGGATCGTCTTTCGTTTGGCAGTAATCGTAAATCTTGCTGTAGATCTGGAGCCACGCTTTCTGCTCTCCGCGGGTCAGATGGGTCATGACTTTCATCACATTGCCCACCATTTC
>DASVJK010000114.1:0-7100 GCA_036385955.1 Chthoniobacterales bacterium
ATGCTCCTTCGCGACCCACACCGTCGCGAACATGTCGCCTCCCATACCCGTCATCATCGGCTCGGTCACGGAGAGCACCGCAGCAGCAGTGACGGCGGCGTCGATTGCATTGCCGCCGTGTTGCAGCACGGCCAGCCCGGCTGAGCTTGCGAGTGGCTGACTCGTGGCGACGATTCCGTGCGGCGCGTAGACGACCGAACGTCCGGCGGCAGAGAGCGGTCGCTGCGCGGCAGCGAGAGTTGGGATCACCAGAGCGAACAATGCGGCGAGTACGAGTAGAGCGTGCGGCTTCTGCATCAATCGGTTCCTCGAGTGAGTGGATCCTGAGAGGAACATCGTCGGTGTCACTGGCTTTCGCCACAGAGGGGCGCCAGCTGACGGATCGCAATCTCGCAGATGCGCGCTCGAGAGCGCGTCGGGCATCGCTTGCGAGCTCTACTTCAGCAGCCTGACGAGCTCGTGATCGTCGGCACTCAGCAGATAGTTCGCGACGAACACCGCGAGCCCAGTCGCCGTGTGATTGTCGAAGCGCTCGCTGTCGAGAGGATACTTGCCGAGCGTGTCGCGCAGCACGGCGGTTTGCGCGGAGAGCGCGGTCCCAGAGACGAGCGCGGCCACCAGCGCGGCGAGCGAAATTCTCGGGATCAGGCAGCATCGTGAAGCGGGTGACAAAGACAACAGAGGCGCGAGCCGGAATCGAACCGGCGAATAGCGGTTTTGCAGACCGCTGCCTTACCACTTGGCTACCGCGCCTTAACTTTATATCTAGTAGATACTTACGTAATGCTTGCGCTCTCTGATTCCGCGAATGTATGGGACAATGTATGGAGAGGCTAACGCCTCCTAAAGGGTGCCGTGGAAGAATATAGGTGCATTCACGCACCGGGAGAAGAAACACCTATCTAGCGCTCGCAACAACGGCACTCAACATCCATTACAGCACTTCAGGGTGGACGAGCGAGACCCCGATGCACTTGATGGTGGATGCTAGAAGAAAGAAGCGATCTTCCGACACAATGCAACCTGGACCGATTGTGGCGCATTCTGCTCTGCCCTCCGCCTCGAGGCTGCTCTGACAAATCTAACTCCGACTCCCTTGCTCAGACCCCGTCTCCGTTTTCCAGCAGTGGAGGAGTGGGTCGCTTCGGTAATAGCTCCGATGACCAAACGAAATGTGGATCGGAAAGCAGCCTATCTGTCCCGGATGCTGAATCGATCATTTTTCCTCGATCGGAAGCACAAGTATCCGCTCACGTACGGGCTCCGTCACCCTGGATTGTTTTCGCCATCTTCCTAATCGCTTCGTCAATCCCGGAGACGCGATAACTGCGGCTCTTATTGCGGCCGATATTTACGAGGATAAGAGAGTGAAGACTGGGTCCAGACGCGCACTACTACGCAGCCTTTGAATTCTAAATGCCTGCAGACATAGGACAGGGGTTCGCCAGGCAACGAAGTCAACTTGAAGCGTGGGGAAGCGAAGCAACCCTCCGTTCCGAGCGCGCACGTCTTTACATCAGATATCCTTCCGATGCTCGCTAAGATCCGAGCGCAGGACGTGCGCACAGCAACAGGTTTGTGCCGGTCGTATTGCGGAAGAATCTTGCGCGGCCAGTACGTTCCGCATCCGATGCACTGGGAAGCGCTCCGGAAACTTGGGGGAGCAAAACGATAGCTGAACTCGGTCCTCGGCGGCCCGAAAGTCCATTCGACTGCAATTGCGAAGACGCACATTTGTGTACGCGGGGCGTTCGAGCGTCGTGCGAATTCGTCATCTCTCTGGCCGATTCAACCAGGAGCCGTCGTTTGTATGTATTGCGGCCGTCCAAAGCCAGCGAAGCATTCACATGGAGGAGGAGCGAGCAATGGCCATCGGAACGATCAAGGGCTACGTCGCAATGCTGGCGCGAGCGCTCGTCGCCGCGCGGGCGGATCCCGCGACGCGGCGCACGCCGGCGGCCAGTCGCGAGCACAGGGTCGGCGCGTAGTTGCTTCGGAATCGAAAGGAGTATGTCACAGTGACTGAAGGCCACGTTCAGGAACACATCGCGCTCGTTGCAAAGCACGAGCAGGAGTTCCTCGCGAAGCGATCACTTACCGAGCGGATCGGCGATACATTCGCGACCTTCGCCGGGAGCCTGGTATTCGTGGAAGTTCACCTGATCGTTTTTGCAGGATGGATCACGGTGAACGTCGCGAGAGTCGGACGCATCCCCCACTTCGACCCCCGGCCGTTTTCGTTGCTCGGAACGGTAGTCGGGTTGGAAGCCATCCTGTTGGTCAGTTTCATTCTGATGCGCCAATCTCGTATTGGCAGGCGCGCAGATGAGCGCGATCATTTGATGCTACAGATGCTCCTGTTGGTCGAGAAGGAGCTCACCGCCGTCCTCGGGATGGAGCGGCAGATTGCTACGAAAGTTGGCCTTTTTACAGAGGCGAACACGGCTGAGGTACAAGAGCTTTCGCAACAAACGTCAGTCGACGACGTTAAGCGCGCAATCGAGCGAGATTTGCCGACCGCAATGTGACGATCAAGTACGGCACGTCACTGGCGGCCTGTGTGTGTCCGCGCTCGTGCCGCCGTGTCGCACCTCGTGACTGCCGTTGCGCGGCCGGTCGCGCGAGGAGTTCTTCGAGAATCGGGACGGCGTATGTCGGTTGCTCCCTACGATTACGCGGCCGCTCTCCGAGACTGCCTCGCGCTGGGCCAAGCTTCTTGGACCGATAGCGCATCGCGTGGCGCGGCGTTTTCCTGCTTGAGGCGCTCGAGCTCGGCGCGAAGATCTTCATCGGACATTGGAGATTCCTGGTGGAATGACCCGTAAAGATGACATTCGGTTGCCGCGCAACCGCAACTCTCGAAGCGTCTGACGATGAGATACGTGAAGGCTGGACCGACAAACAACCATCAGCCCAGCCCGCTCCCGCCTAAGTAACCTAGCGAGCAAAATCGTCTTCGCCGAGCTACCGGTAGATGTTTTCTGCGCGATTGCTCTTCCAATCCTTTTCGAAGTACGACGCATCGTCCGCTGATTTGGGCGTTACGCCCATAACGATGCCGCCATTCTTGATGTCGGACTCGTACACCTTCGCACGATCCTCGGGAATCCCGTGCCCGACCAGCGCTCCAATAAGTCCCCCGGCTGCTCCGCCCGCTCCCGCGCCTGCGAGAGCTGCCGCAAGCGGCCCGGCCACGACGATGCCTAGCCCCGGAATGAGCAGGCTGGTGCCAATCGCAGCGAACGCGGCAATAGCAGCGCCTGCGGTTCCCCCAATCGCGGCGCCGGTGCCCGCACCCTTGAGAGCCTTGGTTTCGAGTTCCGTACGCGCAACAGCGTCCTTCGAAAAATGCTTCTTTCTCGTGTCGTCGGACATGAGCAGATTGACTTCCTTGTCGGTGTATCCACGACTCGTGAGCGAACTGTACGCGCGTTCCGCACTGTCGCGGTCGCGGAACGTTCCCGTAAGCATTCCCGGCTTTGCGTTCGCCGCGTCAGTCATCGGTTCCATTGCATTGTCCCCAATGTTGAAGGTAGAAGCTGTGGATTCGAGAGCGGTCACGCGAGCGTTCGCGCAGCACGCGACTGCTGGCAGGCCCTCTCGGCGCAAACCAGCCTGCCCCTTCATCCGAGGCAGGCTGGTCCGTTACGTGGTTATACCTTTCGCTCTCCCTTTCCGAACTCTTTCTGCACCTTGCCGGCCGCTTCCTCGACGCGTCCTTTGACGTGTTCCGTCGTGTTCCCAGTTGCCTTGCCAGTGGCTGCGCGAGCCTTGCCTTCCACTTCTTTGGCGTCGCCCTTCACTTCGTCTTTGACGCTACGCTTGTTGATGTCGGCCATGAAGTATCTCCAATTCTGTGCCGTTAGTAATTGAACGACGATACCAACTTCACGGCAATCTGCGCGCCCAAATGCGAAAGAGTTGTAGGTATCCGCTGTCCATCTCGCACGCCCGATGTTTATGCGTCCGCGCTACTCAGCGGGAAACCGCCACGCATTCGGCGCGCGTGGCGACTCGTAGGCGAGGGTATGCAACCCGGATTGTGCCCCATTGTACTCGGCGGGACGATTCCCATTGATCCTTGTTCTGGCGATTTCTTTCGCACACTGATTGAAGAGCGGGTGCGCGTCCGAAATAGCCGAGACTATTCGCCCGAAACCCGCGCGCGGGTCGCATTGCTCTTCAAGCTCATCGCGAATAGCGGGGGATACGGCATTTTCGCGGAACTCAATCGCGAAGACCTGCCCGTCGATGAATTGGCTGACATTACGGTCTTCGGCCACGGCGAGCCGTACGAATGCACGACAAGTACGCCGGAGGAAATGGGGGCATTTTGCTTCCCACCGGTTGCGGCGCTCATTTCCGCAGCTGCGCGGCTCATGCTGGCGCTTTTAGAGAAGTGTGTAACCGAGCGCGGCGGGACATACGCTTTCTGCGATACGGATTCGATGGCGATTGTTGCGACGCAATTCGGTGGACTCGTCGAATGCGAGGGCGGAACGGCAGACGAAACGGATCGAATTGAAGCGATTCGCGCGCTCACGTGGCAAGATGTCGAATCCATTCGAGCGAACTTCGACACCCTCAACCCTTACGATTCGGGCGTCATTCCTTCGATCTTGAATATCGAGGACGTGAATTTCAAAGACGGGGCGCAACGCGAGATAGTGGCGCACGTTATTTCAGCCAAGCGATACGCGCTGTTTTCGACCGACGAAACCGGCGCGATTCATCTTCAGAAGTGTTCGGAACACGGACTCGGACAGCTTATGAGTCCGATTCCGAAAGATTGCGACGATAAATGGCCGGAGATTCTTTGGGCACTTATTTTGGCGGAGGAACATGAAGTCCCGCACGCGCTCCCAGAATGGCTCAAATACCCGGCGGTCGCGCGAGTGCGAATAGAACGAGCGAACAAATGGCTATCATGGGAAAAGGACCAGTATATCCCTCACGGCGACGTGTTAACCGCGATCAATGCGACCTACGCCAACGGCGGCAAGACAGATGCGAAAGCAAAGGCGAACGCTAAGGTTGAGATGGCGCACTACACGAAGTTGTGTCAGATAAAACACGGCAATCCCAAGGAGCGCGAACAGTTTGGAATTGACATGGACGAAGTAGGGCGACCGGCACGATTCGCCGTCGATGAACTGAGTCCAGCGTTTATTGACGCCTCGCGTATGGCCCTATGGTACGCCATCCGCTATCTATGGCTCGGAACATGTTGCTACAATGATTTTCACGCGGCGGAGGCGCACCATGACGTGCGGGCTGCACAGCTGACAGATCTGCGCATGACAATCGAAAGCACGAGGCAGGCAGACGAAATGCGCATGCTCACTCGTATCTGAGTAGCTCGTTCTTGATGCTCGGCCCGTTGCCGGGCCGCGGCATAACCCCGCTCACCCATCCAGTTACCCGACCGCGTCTAACTGTACAGAGAAGCGGAGCCACTTCTGAGTGACCCTCGGACGCTCTGGAGCCGCTCGCTGGGCGGCTCCTCGCCTCCGCACTCATCGTGAAACTTACAAGACCCCGCCTACTCGTCACTATCATCTATCAAGCCGAGCGACGCAACGGCTTCGACTTGAACGGATTGTTGGACCACAGCCTAAGCATTCTCGACGCGCTCCTGCAAACGCTGCTGCAAATAGACTTTTGCACGCATGTTTTCCTTCATGATTGGGCCCGTTGGCGCTTTTTCGAGTTGTGCGTTGAAGAACTCTCCGCTGGTCTCCATTTCCCAAAGTCTTGCGTAATACAGTTTGTCCTCAGCTAAATGTGCGACAACCACGAAGGCTGTCAGTAACGGATGGTTGTTCGTTACGTTACTTCCCCGCGTCCTGCCATGCTCAAGCTCAACGGCTAGCGCGTACTGAAACTCCCACAGGTGCCCAAGCGTCTTGGCGCGCTTGTATCGTTTGCCCTTTGGAAGAAAATCGGAAATGATGTCCAGCTGTGGCTTGCCCATTTTCGGTTCTAACAATCTCGAATCGATTGCGTAACGTAGTTGGGCTAAAACAGCCTTCGCTTCTCGTTCAGGAACGACATTTGGTCCTAGCGGTGACTTTGGAGCGATCTTGTCGAGTACTAGCATTGACCAGTTTCGGTTCGTCGCAAATCCCAGCGAACGACAATAGCCACCGACTGATGAACGACTTAAGAAATTGAAGTCAACGGTCTTGCCTAAGTTAAATACCGACAATTCATGAACGATGACCTCAGTTAGCTTTGATGCGGATGCGCCTGTTTCTAGCAACTCCGCGAACGATCGCTCTTTCATCAAAGTTCCTGGAAGGAGTGCGTGGTCTAACGTTAAATGGACTTCACGGTATCGTAGGCTGAATGCAGCCTACGCTGATGGGTTTTGACGCACGCGCGCGAAAACTCTTCCTCTCAAAATCACCCGCTTTCGTGCCCCCCAAAGGGGGAGTTACATGCATCATAGGTAACCAAAAAAAGCTGTGCATGCGATCTTCGCAAATTTCGAGCTCGGAAGCAGCGAATTGTGGCACCGACGCCTTGGCTCGTCCTGGCCGTCCGAGCAACGGGGTGCCCTCCCCGCAGCTGCCGTGCGGCTGCTCGACTGGCTGCGACACAACTCCGCACGTTGCACTATTCCTTCCGGACTGAGCAAGCTTACGTCGACTGGGCTCGCCATTCCATCCTCTTTCACGGCAAGCGCCACCCACAAGAGCTCGATGCCCGCAAAGTAGGCGCGCGCCTTCTCGGAGGCAAGAAAAAAAACAAGAACCAATACCCGCGGAAATCCGACCAGGACTTGTGAGTCGGATGTTTTTGTTTTTCTGCAGGCACGGACGGTGTCGAGCTGACTGGGAGGGAGGAAGTGCAATCGCCCTTCTCTCAGGCAAGCTGAACGCACCGTCATAATCCGCAGTCCGGCCACCAATCGCGTGTCTCGGATTTTTTTTCTCTCTTCGTATGTGAGGGGACCGACACGCATGTGCCTGAGGCTGGGGGGGTGAAGATAGCGGGGGGATATCAAGAGCGAACGGCTCTTACATTTCCGGAGAATCAAGTGATATTGAAACACGAGCCTGACTGCGGAAGCGCGGCCAGGTTTTCGTGCATCTAGG
>DASVJK010000115.1:0-20558 GCA_036385955.1 Chthoniobacterales bacterium
CGAAACTTCCGGCACCATCGCGGAGGTGCGCGAAAAATTCTCCGAGGGCGCCACCCTTCGCGCCGCCGGCCGCATGACCGCTCACCGCGACATGGGCAAGAGCCATTTTGTAGACCTGCGCGATTCCACCGGGCGGATTCAAATTTATATCCATGCGAAAGAAGTTGGCACGGAAGTGATCGAGATGTTCAAGCTGGTCGATCTCGGGGATTTCATAGGCGTGGAAGGAACCTGCTTTCTGACCAAGACCGGCGAGCCGACGCTAAAAGCACACACGCTCGAAATTCTTGGGAAATCGCTTCGCCCCTTGCCCGAAAAATGGCACGGGCTTCAGGATGTCGAGGCGCGTTACCGCCAGCGGTATCTCGATCTTCTCACGAACGAGCAGTCGCGCGCCATTTTCGAACAACGGATCACGATTGTTCGCGAGATCCGCAGTTTTATGGAGGCACGGGGCTTTCTCGAAGTGGAGACGCCCATGTTGCAGGCAGTGGCGGGTGGGGCCGCGGCAGAACCGTTTCGGACCCATCACAAAGCACTCGGTCTGGAGCTTTATCTGCGCATCGCGCCAGAGCTTTATCTCAAGCGCCTGTTGGTCGGCGGTTTCAACAAAGTCTTCGAGCTGAACCGAAGTTTCCGGAACGAAGGAATCTCGAGGAAACACAATCCGGAGTTCACGATGCTCGAAGCCTATTGGGCATACGCCGATTTCGAGAAGATGGCGGAACTGGTCGAAGAACTCATCTGCCACTTGGCGGTGAAAATCTCGGAAACCGGAGACCGGAAACCGGAAAGTGAAGAAGGACCGATCAAGGTCGAGCATCGCGATGCGGACGGAAACGTGACGCGCACAATTAATCTGACGCGCCCGTGGCGCCGCGCCCGGTACCGCGATTTAATCCGCGCGATCGATCCCGAATGGTTCAACTACGACAAAGCAGGGCGTCGGGAGCGTTGCGACAAACTGGGCGTGCACACCTCGCCAGAGATGGCCGATTTTCAGGTTACCCAGCAGGTTTTCGAAAAGCTCGTCGAGGAGAAAACATTCGATCCGCTTTTCGTGACACATTGTCCAAAGGAATTGGTCCCGCTCGCCAAACAGAATGCGGACGACGACTCGCTCGTGGATGTGTACGAACTGATCATCAACGGTCAGGAAATTTCCCCCGGCTATTCCGAGTTGAATGACCCAGAGATCCAGCGCAAACGTCTTGAGGATCAGCCCGGCGTGGGACCACAGAAAGTTGACGAAGAATTCCTGCTCGCCCTCGAGCACGGCATGCCGCCAGCCGGAGGCTTCGGCGTCGGCATCGATCGCCTCACGATGCTGCTCACCGGCGCCGAATCGATCCGCGACGTGATCCTCTTTCCGTTGCTGAAGCCGAAGAATCGCTGAGGCAATCGAATTGTTCGCGCTACGAGAAGTGACCAATCGAGGCCCGCATGAAAGCATTGCTCCCCAAGACTCGTTTCTTCGCTACACCAGAGGATTTTCGGAGATGGCTGAAGGTCCATCACGAAGGCACTCGCGAACTCTGGGTTGGTTTTACAAGAAGGGTTCCGGCAGGCCCAGCATCACGTGGCCGGAGGCAGTGGATGAAGCTCTTTGCGTAGGATGGATCGACGGGCTGCGGAAGACGATCGACGCGGAGAGCTACAATATCCGGTTCACGCCGCGCAAGACCACGAGCAGCTGGAGCGCGGTGAACATTGCACGAGTAAAGGAGCTGACAAAGCTCGGTCGCATGCGCCCAGCGGGATTGAAGGCGTTTGATCGGCGTAAGGAGGCAAAGTCAGGAATTTACGCATACGAAAACCGGAAATCAGCGGTCTTAGGAGCGGCGGCCGAGAAGCGATTTCGGTCACGGTCCAAGGCTTGGGATTTTTTCCGGAACCAGCCTGCGTCGTATCGCCAAACGGCAATCTGGTGGGTGGTAATCGCGAAGAAGGAAGAAACTGGGCAGCAACGGCTAGAGAAGCTGATCGCGCAATCCGAAGCGGGGCGAAGGATTTAGGCCGTGATCCTCCGAATGCACAATGAGATTTGCTTGTCTGTGTTTCATCCGTGCAAATCTGTGGCTGGAAAGCTCTGGTCTAGACCAAATCGCAGGCTTCCGCCGGCATCCAATGCGCATCCCGCCCTTCCCACTTTACGTTGCAGCCGATGGGATTGGTGACGGGAACCGTCACAGGTTTCCCCGCCAGATGTTCCTCTAGCACGCGATCCAGATCGTGCGTCTTCGCCTTTTCCGGCTGCCGTGGGTTGTCGAGCGCACGGCCGGTGTAAATGAGGCGCCGCTCGCGATCGAAGACATAGAAATGCGGAGTGCGCAAAGCACCGTAAGCGCGCGCCACCTCCTGCGTTTCGTCATGCAAGTAAACCCAGGGAAAGTCATGTTCGCGCATCCGCTGCACCATGTGCGGAAAGTCATCTTCGGAATAGGTGTTGCGGCTATTCGAATTGATCGCGACAAATCGCACGCTGCGGTCCGAAAATTTCCCGGCCGTCCGGCGCGTTGCTTCATCGGACCCCGTAACGTACGGGCAATGATTGCAGGTAAAGAAAATCACCAGGACCACATCACTCGTGAAATCCGAGGGCGCGTAAGTCTTTCCATCAGTCGCCGGCAATCGAAATTCTGGCGCGCGATCGCCGATTTGCAAAGTGAAGCTCATTTGGTATTCGTGCACCGGCAAGCGCAGTTGCGCAAACCCGCCGTTCAAATGGATTTTGACGCGGCGGCATGCTAGCTTGGCGGACATGGATACGCTCAAGATCACTGCCTACCTGAAAACCACCTGCGGCTGGAGCGCCGGCATCCGCGCCGTGCTCGCCAAATACAATCTCCAATACACCGAGAAAGACATCATTCAGAACCCGGCGTTCCGTTGGGAAATGGAAACCAAAAGCGGACAACCGCTCTCGCCATGCGTCGAGATCAACGACAAAATGCTCGCGGATGTGAGCGGCGAAGAAGTCGAGGAATACCTGATCGATCACAAGATCGTGCAGCCAAGCGCGGCCGACGCCGGCGTCCCGCTCGATGCGCCCTGCCCCACCGAGCAGCATGACAGTGCGGTGCGGATGCGCTTTTGAGCCGTTAAATTGTTAAATAGTTAAACGTTAAATGGTTGAGGCGCTCTCAAGCGTTGAGCCGGTCCACCGTTTGATGTTTCAACGATTTAACTTTTAGACGATGAGGCTTTTCGCGCGCACCGCTTCGTCGAAGAAAGGCGGCGATTCACGCAGAGGACGCAAGTTTCGCATTGGCTGGAAGCTGGCGTTGGTCGCGTTGCCAATCACCGCCGTTTTTGGGGTGATGATGTTCTACGCCCTCTGGGCGCAGACGTTCGACCTGAAAACCGTCGGTGCTATGCCCGAGCGCAACACGGTCTTCGACGTGGATGGGAAAATCTACAGCCGGCTGGCCGGCGCGAATCGACTGAAGGTGGCATTGAATGAGGTTTCTCCTTTTTTTGTCGATGCGCTGCTCGCGCGCGAAGACACGCGGTTTTTCGAACATGGAGGCATCGATTGGCGAGGTATCGCGCGAGCGCTTGTTAGAGACGTAATGAGCGGATCCACCAAGGAAGGCGCAAGCAGCATTACGCAACAACTCGCCCGCAATAGCCTGCCCCTCGGTGGCCGGAACCTCAGCCGCAAACTTCTGGAGGCGATGGTGTCATTGCGTATCGAGCGCGATTTCACCAAGCAACAGATTCTGGAACTGTACATTAACCGGATCTACTTCGGCTCCGGTTGTTACGGAGTGGAGACCGCGTCTCTGGCCTATTTCGGCAAGGACGCCTCCAAGCTGAATCTTTCCGAAGCCGCTATCCTGGCGGGTCTGATTCGCAGTCCGAATCGTTTTTCTCCGCTCAAGAATCCGGAAGGCGCCGCCTTGCAACGGAACACGGTGCTCGATCGGATGCTCGATCTCAAAAAGATCAGCGCGGCGCAGGCCGAGCAAGCAAAACTGACAAAAGTCACTTCGCACCCGAAGCGGCTGCCTCAAATCCAGGAGAACTACGCGATGGACGCGGTGCAGCGTGATTTGAATCTCCTCCTCACGCCCGATCAGATCGATAATGGCGGACTTTACATTTATACGACGCTTGATCCCGCGGTGCAGGTAACGGCAACGCAGGCGCTCGAGACGCAATTGAGTAAGATTGAACGCCAATCAAACTTCCGTCATCCGACGAAAGCGAGCTATCGACCGCCGGAGGACGGAGAAGATTCCTCGATGCCGTATCTCGAAGGGGCGCTCGTTGCGATCGACAATGCGAGCGGCGGAATCCGGGCGCTTGTCGGCGGGCGCGACTACGCACAGAGCAAATTCAATCGCGCCCTGGCGCCGGCAAACCGGCAGGTCGGTTCCTCTTTCAAGCCGTTTGTCTATGCGGTCGCCTTCACGCACGGACTCCTGCCCGGCGCCGCGATCAGCGATGGCCCGATTGAACCGGGGGAAATTCAGGGTGCGGGAAATTGGACGCCAGGAAATTCCGACGGCACCTACGGCGGCATTCAGCCGGTCTCTTACGGGCTGATTCATTCACGCAACACGATGAGCGTGCGGGTGGGCGAAATCGCAGGAATCGATGACGTGCAGAAGATTGCGACGACGGTCGGCCTCGGAGAAAACATTCCGCACGGGCCGGCGATATTCATCGGTGCGTTCGAGACCAACCTGAAAGATCTCACCGCAGCCTACGCGGTTTTTCCAAACGCCGGTGTCCGAAAACAGGCTTACATTATCGAGCGGATCGACGATCAGGATCACAACCCGATTTACCGCGCTGCCCACGTCACCATCCCAGCGCTCGATCCCAGCGCGGCTTGGATGACCTCGCAGCTCATGGAGGAGGTGCTAATCAGCGGAACCGCCGCGAGCGCGGAGTCGTTAGGCTTCAAACTCCCGGCCGCCGGTAAAACCGGAACGACCAACGATTACAAAGACGCATGGTTTCTCGGGTACACGAACGCGTTGACCTGTGGCGTTTGGGTCGGCTTCGATCAGCCGATGACGATCATTCCACACGGTTATGGCGCAGCGCTCGCGTTGCCGGTGTGGACACAGGTAATGACGAAGGCGGCGCAGCGTTATCCCGCGCATGAATTGCAGCCGACGATGCCCATGGCGCGGGCGACGGTCTGTTCCATTTCAAATCATCTGGCCACGACGGGATGCAACGCGGCCGGGACCGCGTATGAAATCACGTTGCCCGACGACAAGGTCCCGCAAGTCGTTTGTGAAATTCACGGCGGCACGCAGACCCAGTTCGCGCAAAAATTGCAGGATCTCGGGCAGAAAGCTGGAACACTCCCAAACCGTATCTTTCAATCGTTTCGCAAGTTTTTCGGCGGCAAGTGAAGTAACGGTCGCGGAAACCGCAATGATCGATTAAGGCCATGCCCGTTACGCTTTTCAGGATCGCAGCCGCTCTTTGTCTGCTGGCGGTCGGTCTCGGCGCATTCGGCGCCCATGCTCTAAAGGCCACGCTGCAAAGTCACGGGATGCTCGACGTCTGGAACAAAGCCGTTCTGTATCATTTTCTGCACGCGCTTGCGCTCGTCGTTCTCGCGCTGCACGGCGCCGGGAATCGGGTCGCGTATTTCTTGATCGTTGGTGGCATTGTCTTCTTCAGCGGCAGTCTCTATGCGCTGGCGCTGACGAATGTTCGCTGGCTCGGCGCCATCACGCCGATCGGCGGTCTCTGCTTTCTCGCCGGCTGGGCCTGGCTCATCATTTCGCCACCGAGATTGTAGCGGCGCTCGCCACGGCGAGCGCCTCTCCATTCGCCGAGCTTGCAACGGGGCTTGTCGCATTTAGTTCCCCGCTGATACTCTGCGGCAGCTGATGTTTACCACTTTGCTCGAAACGCAGAAGCCCACAGTCACGGTCATTATTTTCGTCGCGACGTTTTTCGCGGCGCTAACCATCGGCCGATTACTCAAGCGTCGCGCGGGCGTGCGTCTCGGCGTTCTCTTCCAACTCTTTTGCCTCACGCTGGCATTCTACGCCGCCGCTTCGTTTTACGGCGTGCACGTCGGATGGCGCAACCATGTCGACGCAGCCGCCATTCTGTTAAGCACCGCTTTCGTCGTCGCCCTTCTCGATCGCTACCTGTGGGATGCCTACTTCGAGAAGAAACGCCAGACGCCGATCCCGGAATTCCTCCGCCAGGTGGTCGCGCTTTTCATTTACCTGATCGCGTTGCTGCTCGTTTTGAGTGTCGTCTATCACGCCGAAGGGCAACTCGCGACCTTGCTCGCCGGCTCGGGCATTGCCGCGATCGTTCTGGGATTCGCGACCCAAGATCTTTTCGGAGGGATCATCGCCGGAATCGCGCTGCAAATCAGCCGGCCTTACAAAGTCGGCGATTGGCTCCAGATCCAGGACCGGTTCGCCGAAGTGATGGAAATCAATTGGCGCTCGACCAGGTTGCGGACCAACGACGGGATTTACCTCGACATCCCAAACTATGCGATCGCCCGGGGAACGATCATCAATCTCCATTACCCGACGCAGACGCACGCGATGCGCTTGCGTGTGGGGATCGACTACAATGTGCCGCCAAATCGCGTGAAAGATTCGCTTCTGCGGGCCACCTCAACCGCCGAGGGCGTCATGCCAGAGCCGCACCCGAAAGTCTATGTGATGGATTTCGCTGAATCGGCCGTCACATACGAAATCAAATTCTGGATGGGAAACCACGCCGCCTATAACGACGTCTGCGATGCGATCCGGACTAATATCTGGTACGAATTAAAACGTCAGCGGATCACGATTCCATTCCCGATTCGGACTCTCCACCTGGAGCGGAAACGCCCGCGCACCGTTCCGGAAGGACACGCCGAAGCTCAGGCTATTCTGCGGGGAGAACCGCTTTTCGACTGTCTGGACGATGCGCAACTGCAGAACGTATTGCGCAGTGCGCGCATCAATCATTACGGCCGAGGTGAACGCGTCATCGAGGAAGACGCTGAGGGCGATTCGATGTTCATCGTGCTGCGCGGCTCAGTCCACGTTTCGGTCTTACGCAACGGCACGAATATCCGTCTCGGGACCATGCGATCCGGTGATTGTTTCGGTGAAATGTCGTTGCTCACGGGTGAACCACGTTCGGCCACGATTCGTGCGGACTCCGATTGCGAAGTCTTGGAGATCAGCAAGGAGGTTATGGGCGAAGTGATGCGCGATTCGCCGCAATGCCTGACTCAGTTGAGCGAGATCCTGGCGAAACGGAAACTGGAGGGCGAAGGCATTGTGAAAGACGCGACGCAGCCGCAAGACCAAGGGAACAAGGAACGCGAGTATCGTGCGTCTTTTTTGCGGCGTTTGCGCACGGTTTTTGAGCTTTAGTGTCGCCCCAGAAGTCAGCGCGCGTCACATCACGGTAGAGCGCCAAACGGGGTTCAAATACCCATTGCCAGCAAGGTAAAACTTACTAAAGTCCCCCACTTCAACGGAGCCACTATGACCTCTCTCGCCTTCAACATTCTTCACTCCGGTGTGACTCTTTCGATGCTCTGCGCGATCGCTGGCCTGGCCTTCGCCTTTTTCCTGATTAAAGCCGTCATCCGGTTGTCCCCGGGAAACGACCGAATGCGTCAAATCGCCGGTGCAATCGAAGAAGGCGCAAAGGCTTACCTCAAACGCCAGGTCATGACAATCAGTGTGATCGCCGTGGTGATTTTCATTCTTCTCTACATTTTTCGAGATCCAGCAACGGCGATGGGATTTCTGATTGGCGCTTTTTGCTCACTCGCAGCCGGATACATCGGGATGCGAATCGCGGTGCTGGCCAACACCCGAACTACCCAGGCGGCTACTCAGTCCCGGTCCGCAGCCATGCGCGTCGCGTTTAACGGAGGCGCGGTGACCGGCCTTCTGGTCGTCGGCCTTGCTCTGCTCGCCGTTGGGATCTTCTACACGCTGGCCAAGCACTGGATGGGGCACGACCTCGCGGTGAAAAGCCTGGTGGGACTGGCGTTGGGCTCGAGTTTGATCAGCGTCTTCGCTCGGCTTGGTGGCGGCATCTACACCAAGGCGGCAGACGTCGGCGCCGATCTGGTGGGCAAGATCGAAAGCAACCTCGATGAAGATGACCCGAGGAACCCGGCCACGATCGCGGACAACGTCGGCGATAACGTCGGCGACTGCGCCGGCATGGCCGCGGACGTTTTTGAGACTTATGCCGTTAGCCTGGTCGGCGCCATTCTGGTGGGGGCACTAACGCTCGCCGCGTATCCCGCAGCCATCATCTATCCCTTTGTCCTCGGCGGCATCTCTGTCCTCGGCGCGATCATCGGCATTCTGTTCGTCAACATCAGTGGCGGAAAACCCGGCACGGTCTTGATGGGGGCCGTCGGCGCGAGCGCGCTCGTTTCAGCCGTTCTGTTTTGGCCGGCGACTCATCTGCTTTTCCCAAGCGACGTCATGATCGGCGGGGTCGCACGCTCGGCGAACGATCTCTATTTTGCTTCGCTGGTCGGCCTGCTCATGACCGGCGTCGTCGTCGTCATCACAAACTACTATACCTCCACGAGCTTCGCCCCGGTCCGAAAAATTGCGAAAGCTTCCGAGACCGGTCACGCCACGAATATCATCGCGGGACTCGCCATCGGCCAGCGCGCCACCGCGCTGCCGGTCGGTTTCATCGCCATCGCGATCTTCCTCAGCTTCCACTTCGCCGGTCTTTACGGAATCGCGATTGCGGTGATGAGCATGCTCTCCATGGCGGGGATCATCATCTCGCTCGATGCCTTTGGTCCGATCACCGACAACGCGGGCGGCATCGCCGTCATGAGTAATCTACCGAAGGAAATCCGAGGGATTACCGACGAGCTCGACGCTGTCGGCAACACCATGAAAGCGGTGACGAAGGGTTATGCGATCGCTTCCGCCGGGTTGGCGGCGCTGGTGCTCTTTGGTTCCTACGTCGAGGAATTAAAGGCGCATTTTGGGGCAAACCATCACACCTACTCATTCGATTTTTCATTGAACGATCCGAAGGTGATTATTGGGCTGTTTATTGGCGGATTGCTCCCGTTTCTGTTCACAGCTTTTAGTATGGATGCAGTCGGCAAAGCGGCCGGCGCGGTCGTACGTGAAGTGCGGCGGCAGCTCACGGAAAAACCCGGAATTCTGCGCGGCGAAGACGTGCCAGAATATGGCACGTGCGTCGACATCGTGACCAAGGCAGCGCTGCGGGAAATGATCGTTCCCGCGTTGTTGCCGGTTTTGTTTGTTCTCGCAGTGGCGATGATCAAGCCGCTCGGGCCCGTGGTGCTGGGGGGATTGCTGGTAGGTACGATCGTCACCGGGCTGTTCGTCGCGATTGCGATGACCTCCAGCGGTGGCGCGTGGGACAACGCGAAAAAGTATATCGAGGAGGGCAACCTCGGCGGTAAAGGCTCATTCGCCCACGCCGCTTCCGTGACGGGCGACACGGTCGGCGATCCTTACAAGGACACAGCCGGCCCGGCAATCAATCCTATGATCAAGGTCGTGAACATTGTCGCGATCCTGATCATCCCAATTTTCTTTTAGGGGCCCCTCGTCCACCAAAAGAGACGCTGTCCTCGCGGCTGCTACACCGCTAAACCGGCGGCTATTCTTTTTCCTTCTGGACCTTGGTGATTTGCGAGTAGAGCGCCTGCCATTTGTTATCTTTCTTTTCGAAGACGTCGATCGCGCGATAGTCGCCGCTAATGTCTTTGCCCTTGTATGTTGCCGTCATTTTCACCACGCCGATTACATACGCGAAATTGTCCCCGAGCGTTTTGACTTTGACGTCACTCATCGATGCGGATTTGCAGACAAACGTTTTGTCCCCGAGTTCTTTGATATCCTGCGCCTTCGTCATGATCGTACCGTCAGAATCGGCGAGCGTCCAATCTTCAGCTTCGACGGTTTTTAGGAAAGCAGTGTCGCCTTTTACGTAAGCGTCCAACCATTGCTGATCGAGCGCTTTCAGTTCGGTTTCGGCCGGCGAACCAAAGGCGACCACCGCGAGACCCCCAATCATGAGCGACGTGAGTAGAGATATTTTCCTGGCGCGATTCTGGTTTGACAGAACAGCCGGGTCAATCCACAACTGAGCCCCACCCTTTCCACTTTCCCGAGGCGGAATCCGGTCGGAACGAGCATGGAAGAACAACGCGATTATCAGCTGGTCTCCGCGGATCAAACGGCGCTGAAAAAGGAACTCGCCAAACCCGATCCGGGCGCTACTCCTTTCAAAGTCGTCGTCGATCCGGAGATGCGCCTGAAGTTGCGACGCGCGTTGATTGAACTGATCGACTACCACGACGAGTCCCTGGCCGAGCATTTCTCCGAGGGAAAACTCGCCCTCGAATCGTACAAGGAATACATCGAGCTCTTCGCGCGCAGCCTGAAAGAAACTATGGAAAGCCGTGAGGGCGTATCCTATATGCTCCGCGCGGTCGGATTCGAAGTGCGGCCCGAGGAAATTAATCTCAATCCGGAGTTGCGCTGGAAGCGCGGGAAGCCGGGGGCGTTCGGTTCCAGCCTTCTTTAGACAAGCGCCAAAAACTCTTGGTTTCGGGGAAATGGCCTGACAGAATTCCGTGTTAAGTCGCATGCCCACGGTCTTACTCATTGACGACGATTCGGAAAGCCGTAAGCGCATCGCGCGCCTCTTCGCGCGTCATGGCTGGGATACGATCGAAGCAGAAGACGGCGCGGCCGGAATCGACCTCGCCTTCGAGCAACAGCCCAATGTGATCGTTTGTGATTTGCTGCTCCCCAGGATTAGCGGCCTTCAGGTCTGTCGTGCGATCCGGGAAAAACTTGATTCGCCAAAGATCATTATCGTTGCCGGCCGCATCTATGACATTGATCGCAACGCTGTTTTGGAAGCAGGTGGCGACGATTATTTCATTAAGCCGTTAAAATGGGAAAAGCTCGCCGCGGCGATAAGACGCCCTCGTCGGCCGCGGCGAAAATTGACTCCACGACAGTCGCGCGCCCTTAAGTTTCATCCGCCGTCGACGCGCATAAAATTCTGGGGCGTGCGCGGATCGATCCCCGTTCCCGGCCCGTCAACGATTGGCTACGGGGGAAACACCACTTGCGTAGAAATCCGCACCAACGGTGACATCATTATCCTCGACGCAGGTTCCGGAATTCGCGAGCTGGGACTCTCCCTGGAGAAAGAATTTGGCAGCGCCCCGATCAATTTAACACTGCTGCTGACTCACACCCACTGGGACCACATCCAGGGACTTCCGTTCTTTCTTCCGGCTTACAAAGCCAAGAACTCGATTCGCGTCTTGGGATATGAGGGCGCGCGCGCCGGCCTGGCCACAATTCTCGCGGCCCAAATGGAGGTTCCATTCTTTCCGGTGAGCTGGAGCGATCTGCCTGGAACGATCAAGATCCAGGAACTCAAGAAGATGGAATTTTCGATCGGCAAGGTGCGGGTGCGCTCGAGATTTCTGAATCATCCGGGCGTCTGTGCAGGCTACAGGCTTTTCACAAAGGAAGGCTCCATCGCCTTTCTGCCAGACAACGAGCCGTTTGAACCCTTGAAGTTAAAACTGGCCGCGCGGGATGGAACACACCCGCATAGAGCACGCGCGCAAGCGGCGGTTCAACGATCGAAGCTGGTCGAGTTTCTAAAAGATACGGACGTCCTGATTCTCGACGCGCAATACACCGATGAGAAATACCAGGAGCACATCGGCTGGGGACACGGCGCCTTGAGCCGCGTGGTTTCGCTCGCGCTGGAAGCACGGGCGAAGAAGCTGTTTCTGTTTCACCACGACCCCGCGCACGACGATCACAAGATCGACGAAATGCTGGAACGTGCGCGCCTTTTGGTTATAGAGAGCGGTCGCCGGTTGGAAGTGGAAGCCGCGCGTGAAGGCGCCGAAATCTGGTTGAGCGGGCCGGCGCCCACTCGATAGTTTATCGGTTATCCGCCACTTGCCGCGCAGCCAAAGACGGTCTTAGGTTTGGCCCCGCATCGCGCTTGCCTCGTAGTGTAATGGTAGCACCAGAGATTCTGGATCTCTTTGTCAAGGTTCGAATCCTTGCGAGGCAGCCATCCCACGGATCGCTTGATTCGCACCTGCAGTGCCGAGCTCTAAGGCAAACGCAATGCTCTTCTCACGGGAACAGTCAGCCTGCCCGTCACACGCTGAACGTGATTTTTCTGCAAACGAGCGATCGCGTCACTGACTTCCTCAGACATGATTCCATCGATCGGACCGCAATAGTACCCCCGGTTGCGCAAACAAACCTGAAGCGCGCCTACATAGGCTGGATCGGCGAGCAGCTCGTGTCTCGACATAAGATAGTAGAAAACGCGATGGCTGTACCGGTGGGAAAAATCTGTCGGATATAAAGTGGGCGTCTGGTGGAGGACACCCCATTCGTCCCTTGGGGCCAGGGGATCCGTTGAGTGGAAAAGCGGGTCATCCGAAGCGCAAGCGGAAGAAACACACAAACCAAGCAAAAGGGCGACCGCAAAGTGCCGAATGAAATTTGTAGACATAAAGAGCTGGGAAAAAAGAGGCTGACAAAATAAATCACGTCCGAGACCCAAGAGCGAGCGCAAAATGAGTAAGGTTCCTTTCATAATTCCGCTCCGCCGGAGAAAATTCTCGTCTTCTGGCGCTCAAAATTCACTGCGATCTTCAACATCCGGCATCCCTGTTGGGCGTCGTGCGCGGAAGAAGTATTGGAGTAAGGCTGAGCATTCCTCGCGCAGGACCCCAGCCGTGATTTCACATTGGTGGTTCAGGCCGGGCATTTGCAGCAAATTGATCGTTCCGCCCGCGGCGCCGCTTCGTTCATCCGCGCAACCAAAGATCACCCGCTGCATGCGCACGTGCACTAACGCGCCCGCGCACATGGGGCACGGTTCCTTCGTGACGTAGAGATCACAATCGTTCAACCGCCAATCCCCCACGGCCGCTTCCGCTTGTGTAATCGCGAGCATCTCAGCATGCGCCGTAGCGTCCTTGAGCAACTCCACTTGATTATGCGCGCGTCCGATGATCTTTCCGTCCCGCACGACGACGGCGCCGACCGGCACCTCCTCTTTCTCAAAGGCTTTCGTGGCCAGGCGCAACGCTTCATTCATGAAATACGCGTCGCTTGGGAGATCGATGAGATTGTCCATGGTGAGTCAGCCTAATGACTCTTCGCGATGGGGCCCAATACGTCCACGCCGGCTGAATGCGACGAACTAGCTATGTCCATGAAAACATTCTGTGTTTTTCTCATTACGTGCACCCTTTCGCTCGCGACCGCGGACGCGGCGACCGAACAAGAAGTAGTTAATCAATCCGCCTCCATTCTGCGAGACTTTCGGAGGATGCCAGAAAAAGGCATCCCCGCTCGAGTGCTGCGCCATGCCAGGGGGCTCGCAATCCTGACCGTGGTCAAAGTGGGTTTTGGGGTGAGCGGTAAAGGCGGGCAAGGTGTCGTGGTTGCCCGCACGAGTCGAGGCTGGTCCGGCCCTTCTTTTGTGGGTACTGGCGGCGCCGGTTGGGGCCCCCAAATCGGCGCGCAGATCACTGATTTTGTATTTGTGCTCAACTCCAACGCGGCCGTTCGCGCCTTCTCGCGTGACGGCAATGTCACGCTCGGCGCCGACGCAAGCGTGGCTGCGGGACCGGTAGGCCGCGATGCGCAGGTGGGAGTGACACCGACTGCCGCAATCTACACCTACAGCCGGAGTAAGGGCCTCTTCGCCGGAGCGTCGCTTGAAGGAGCGATTATCGCCACGCAAAAAACGGCAAACGCCCGCTACTATGGCCGGCCAGTCCGGGCGAACGATATCTTGACTGGACGCGTTGCCGCACCAGCCAGAGCGAGTGTTCTTCGCGCCGCTCTTGGCCCCTAATGGAGGGACGATAGAGCCGGTCGCTACGGGAGTAGCGACAATTTGCTTTACAACGCGGCGCTTCCTTCGGCACGTTCAGCGACGTGCGAATGATCGTTGCATTCATAGCGCTACTCGCCGGTGTCTCGGCGACTTCCGCACAGGAACAAGAGGGCAAACTCGTCGATCGTATCCTGAAAGCGAATATGTCGTTGGTAAACTCCGCGCAGAACAAACAGTTTGACGCCACTGGCACTTTTGTCGCCAAACGCGCACCATCTAAAAGCTTTTGCACACCGGACAAGTCGTTCGCGAAATCGTTTTCCGCCGAGCGCGCTTTCTCTCCCCGGCAATTCGCGGCACGGCACTTCCGAGCTGGAGCCTCAACCGCGAATACTTCAACCAGGTCGCAGCTGACGAAAACCGACACAATCTATGTTGCGTCCGCTGCTTATAGCACTCGCGTCGCTCCGGAAAACGGCGGTAGCCTGCCCGTGGCTCCTTTCGCCGGTAACCGCCCATTTCTCGGTCGGGGCAAGAGCCAGAAGGCGTTGAGCGCCCGCGACACGCCGCTCACAATCGAGCAGGTGCGAGAATTGTTGAACAAGAACAAGTAACGCTCCGGTCTCTGCATCTTCCCATATGCAACCGGACGAAGCTCTTTCCCTTCTCAAGCAAGGCGCCGCGCAGATCATCAGCGAAGCGGAGCTGCGCCAAAAGCTCGCGCTCGGCCGGCCGTTGCGCGTCAAACTAGGGGTCGATCCCACCAGTCCGGACCTTCATCTTGGTCACGCGTTGATCCTCCGGAAGCTGCGGCAATTTCAGGATCTTGGTCATCAAGCGGTTTTGATTATCGGCGATTTCACTTCGATGATTGGCGACCCGAGCGGCCGGTCCGCGACTCGCCCACAGCTCAGCCGCGAAGAGGTCATGGCCAACGCCAAAACGTATCGCGAGCAGGCGTTCAAAGTGCTCGATTCCGCTCGCACGCGCATCGTCTCGAACGGCGAATGGTTCGAACCAATGCAGTTCGAACAGGTCATTCGCCTCAACAGCATGGTGACGTTGCAGCAAATGCTTCAGCGCGAAGATTTCCGGGACCGGATCGACCGGCAACAGCCGATTCACGCGCACGAAATTCAATATCCGATCATGCAAGGCTGGGACTCCGTCATGGTGCAAGCCGACGTGGAACTGGGCGGTACGGATCAGCTCTTCAATATTCTCGTCGGTCGCGACCTCCAAAAGCAGGAAGGTCAGCCCCAGCAGATTGTTTTTGTCCTGCCCATCCTCGAAGGGCTCGATGGCTCCAAGAAGATGAGCAAGAGCTTGGGCAATTATGTTGGGCTAAACGAATCCGCCTCCGAAATCTTCGGCAAATTGATGAGTATTTCCGATGAATTAATGGCGCGCTACTATCCGCTTCTTCTCGGGAAGCCGCTGGACCCTAACGCGCATCCATTGGAGGCGAAAAAGCACCTCGCGTCCACGATCGTAGAAACGTATCACTCACGCGAAGCAGCGCAGAAGGCGCTTGAGGATTGGAATTCGCGTTTCAGTGAAAAGAGATTGGGCGAGGTTGAACTACCTCCATTTTGGCCTCTGGAAGAGTTTCATGGGGACGACGCTACCTCAATTGTATCCGGTGCTTATATATTGTGCTTCAAGATGCACAAGTCCCGCACAGCGATTCGGCGACTCATCGAACAAGGAAGCGTCCAAGTCGACGGCGAGAAATTACGTGATCCGAAAGCCGTGCTTTCGTTAAGGCCGGGTCAAATCCTCCGCCTCGACAAGACTCACGCCGTTCGAATCAGTGACGGTCCTTAGCGTACAACAAAAGCACGAAGCGAAAAACGCCGTGCTCTCTGTTGAAATAAACTTCGATTTACGCCGTCGCCGTCCCGTAGATCGGCAGCATCGGCGCACGCTCGACAACCGGCGCGGCAATTCCTTCGAAATGAGCGCGAATGCTTCGAAGCTCAGAAGTAACAAACGTATCTACGAAATGAAACCGGCGATCCAGCCACGCGAACAATTTGTTCTTGATCTCGTAATGCAACGCGAGCGTGACTTCCGTGCAGCTCGGCCGGATCTCGGCGAACTCCGCCAATCCCATCACGTCCAGGTTTCCACCCGTGGATTCAAATGCCATTTGATCGGGCGACTCGCTTTCAACCGACAACAAAACCGTCCGAGCTTCAAAGCCCAGCGGTCCGCGAAAACTAAAATCAACCGTCTTCGACGATGTGATGGTGGCTTTAGTCACCATTACGAACTGCCGCCGATACGATTGAATGCTCGCCAGACGTGTTTTGCACTCTTCGAGCGATTGATTCATGTGCAGGGTTTTTTGTAGCAACATAGGATTAGGGTTAATGCGTGTTAAATCGAGCAACGCACATGCCATCAAATCCTTCCTAGGGAACGGCTTCCGTTCCGCACGAATAGTGTAATTATTCGTTACACTTGTGTCTAATTAGCGGCAAATTCACGGCACAGCCGCGTTGCCGAAAAAACCCACCGCCGTCCGCCATTCCGCAGTCAATTCAGCCGCTTCTTCGGCCAGCATTGGCAGGATCGGAACGTCGAGCATTTGGCGCAAAATGTCGGCATTGGTGGTCGAAGCAATGTCGGTTAATCCCGCAGTGTCGTCCCAGACGACTCCCGCGCAGACCAAACCATGTTCGACTACGCTTCGAACGGTCGGGCTCGTGTGATTAAGGTAGCCGAGACGGTTTTGCGCGACTACCATCACCGGCAATTTCATTCGCGTGGCGAGATCACTCACGAAAAAATCGCCGCGAATCGGAACGAGCCATCCGCCCACTCCCTCGACCACGACGAAATCAAAACAGTCTTCGAGTTTGTGCAGTGCGTCGACCAGCCGCTGTTCATCGATCACGACCTGCTCAATGAGAGAAGCCGAGAGCGGAGCTGCTGAAGTTTTCAGCCAGACAGGATTTACCTCGTCGATTGTCAACCCTTCGCTACTGGCCGCGAGCAAACGCTCCGCGTCGTTCCGGTCGCCGCAGCAGATCGGCTTCATGCCGGCGCAGCGCAGGCCACTGGCCCGGCCCGCGCGGAGAAGTTGCACGGCCGTTTGGGTCTTCCCGACTCCGGTATCGGTGCCGGTGAGGAATAAATTCATTTGGGCGCTCAGTCGCCGGGGCTAAGCCGCGCGAACTCGGCCCGCTTCGATCGTTTCCATCATCGATTGAAAAATTTTCGCGCCGTCGGTGCTGCCCAGACGGAGCTCACACGCGCGGTCAGGATGCGGCATCAATCCGAAAATATTGCCTTCCCGGTTGCAGATTCCCGCGATATTTTCGATGGAGCCGTTCGGGTTCGCGGATGGATCCACGCGGCCATCTGCCGTCGAATAACGAAGAATGACTTGCCGGCGCTCGTTCAGTCCTCGCAGCGTGGCTTCATCCGCGAAAAAGCACCCCTCTCCGTGAGCGACGGGCACACGCAAGAGCGTCCCCTGCGGGCAACCGTGGGTAAAGAGAGAATCAACGACCTCCACCCGTGTCGTCACCATCTCGCAAACGAAGTGGAGAGAACGGTTCCGAACCAAGGCTCCGGGAAGCAAACCGATTTCGCAAAGAATTTGAAACCCGTTGCAAATACCGATGACTAATTTCCCATTTCGCGCCTCATTCACCACGCTTGGCATGATCGGAGAAAAACGCGCGATTGCGCCGCAGCGAAGATAGTCGCCATAGGAAAACCCGCCCGGAAGCACAATCGCGTCGAAACCCTCCACCGAAGTTTCCTTGTGCCAGACATATTCGGCCCGCAGCCCAGGAATTCCTTTCAGTGCGGCGATGCAGTCCTGGTCGCAGTTGGATCCTGGAAACTGAATGACGGCGAACTTCATTCGGCGGCCCCCATGCCTTGCACCTCGTAATCTTCGATCACCGGGTTCGAAAGCAAATCACGGCAAAGAGCATGGAGCCGCGATTCAACGTCCGGCGCCTTTTCGTCGATCTCGATCTCAAGATATTTTCCGATCCGCACGCTGCGCACTTCGGGCATTCCCAGATGCTGCATCGCGTCGCGCACGGCCGCGCCCTGGGGATCAAGCACCGCGGCCTTCGGGGTCACCACGACATTCACTTTCATGCCGAAATATCCGGAGTTGGACGGCGATGGACAAGCGCAATTCTTCATCCACGAGACGAAGCGGATTCGCGCACTACTTCGGTCGATTTCTTGTCCTCACGCAATCCCAGGAAAACCGGCTGACGCAACTTCCCGTTCTGTGTCCATTCGGTGAACTTCACCTGGCAAACAAAAACCGGATTAATCCATTCGCATCGACGCATCATCGCCGGCGTGATGCCCTGTACCCATTGTCCTCCTTGCTTGGAGGGCAAGTCGGCAAACGGACAATCACCACGCTTCTCGCCTATGAAACGCTTATGCAATGACGCGAGCAGCTTGGTGTTGAATCCGGTCCCAACTTTGCCGGCAAAGAGCAAACGTTTGTTTTCGTAATAGCCGACGAGTAAAGCGCCAAAATGCTTCCGCGCGCCTTGCGCTGGTGTGAAGCCCCCAATGACAAACTCCTGCTCATTCACGCACTTGAGTTTGACCCAAGCGCCGCTGCGACGATCGGGCTCGTAAACCGAACCGCGTTGTTTGCCAATGACACCCTCGAGTCCAAGTCGCTTTACTTCTCGTAGGAGTGCATGCGGGTCGCCGCTGATTTCTCCGGAAAATCGGATCGCATCAGTGGCATTCTCACAAAGCGCTGAGAGCAAATCTTTCCTGCGCTCGAGCGCCAAAGTCGTCAAGATTTTCCCGGCGGCCTGCAGGAGATCGAACACATAATAGTAGATCGGCGATTGGCGACCCTCTATTTCGCGCGCCTGAAGCAGCTGAAAAGACGATCCTCCCTTTTCGTCCAATGCGACGACTTCTCCATCGATCACACAATCCCCGATCGGCAACGATCTGACGGCCTCGCCGACTTCGGAAAATCTGGCGGCCAACTCGTTTCCGTTCCGCGAAATCAAGTTTACCTTCTCCCCATTCTTGACGGCGATCAGACGGATGCCGTCGAATTTCAGCTCGTAGATCCAATCGCCGCCGGTGGGAGGCTCCTCGAGCAGCTTCGGTTTCATTGGCGGGATGAAACGAGGTTTGCCTAGCGGCAACTTCTTCAATTCCGACGTGAACCGAGTGGAAAGCGCTGCCGGTCTTGCCAGCTTCTCTTTTGTTTCAGCACTTTTTTTTTTCGTTATCGGTTTCCGTTTCGTGTCGCCGCCCTTTTCCTCCCGGTTCGATTTCCACTCTACGTCACCCTGCGCCGCGATTTGCGCCATTGTGCGGCCAGTCTTGACCGATTGGTCGTCTAGTTTCTTCGAAATCGAACGGTAGTTCGCTCCACTCTTCAGGAGTAACCAATTTTTCTCACCATTTCCCCGGATGCGGATCAGCGCCCACTCTCCCTTCGCTTTCTCGCCGTCCAGCACGAGATGCAATCTTCCCTCGTGCAGTGATTTCAGCGGCTCCTCGCCATACACGTAATAGGTGCCGCGGTCCCACACCATCACCGTACCCCCGCCGTAGTTTCCTTTCGGAATAATCCCCTCGAACGCTTCGTACTCGATCGGGTGATCTTCGACTTCGACCGCCAGATGTTTCTCTCCCTGTTTCCACGGCAGACCCTTCGGCACGGCCCACGATTTCAAAACGCCTTCCATTTGCAGGCGAAAATCATAATGCAGCCGGCTGGCGTTGTGTTTCTGAATAACGAAGCGCGATGCGCCCGGCAGGCGTTTGGGCAGCGGTTTTCCTTTCGGTTCCGCTGTGGCAGAAAAATTCCGCTTCTTCTTGTATTCGGTTAATCCCATCGCGCTTCTTGCAGGAACGATGTCACTAGAAACGAAATCGCCACCACAGTCACGCGAACTGTGAAGGGCCGGGAAAATCCCTCATCATCCCGCGGCTTCGAGTGAAACCGGCGCATCTCCCGGCGGATTCCGCCCGAAGGCGTGTAACTTTTTCGCCATGGCGGGATAGTATCAGCATGGGCAATAGTCCGACGACGTTCAACGAGCCATGCGGACTGCACGCCCGATGCGCAGAAAGCGGGGATCGCCTTGCGGGACCCGGCCCTGTAACTTTCTCGCTGCTGCGGGATCGTATCGGCATGGGCCAGAGTTCAATCACGTTCCACGAGCTGTACAGCCGGTATGCCGGCGACGTGTACCGCTTCGCCCACTGGTTGTCCGGAAATCCCCACGACGCACAGGACATCACCGCGGAGACGTTCGTCCGCGCCTGGACGGCGCCCGAGGAACCGAGGCTGGAGTCGGTGAAGGCCTATTTGTTTACCATCGCGCGAAACCTCCATCGCAAACAATGGCGCCGGGCCTCACGACACGAGGTCTTGGACGAAGCGATGCCCGACCCCGCTACCCGACCCGACAAAGCCGCCGCCAATCGTGAGGAGTTCCAGCGGACCCTGGCCGCGGTGCATGCCCTGCCGGAAATGGACCGGACGGTGCTCCTGCTGCGCGCGGAGGATGACCTGTCCTATCAAGATATTGCCGCCGTAACCGGCCTGTCGGTGACGGCCGCGAAAGTGAAAGTTTTCCGCGCGCGGGCAAAACTCGCCGCGCTTCTGCAACCCGAAACCGAAAGAAAATCATGAATATAACGAAAGACATCATCGCCGACCT
>DASVJK010000116.1:0-7732 GCA_036385955.1 Chthoniobacterales bacterium
GGCGGTGCGGCTGGTCGTCCAGCAAAGCTGTTTGCCATCGGGTGAGAAGACCGGCAGCCCGTCGAAGCCGTCAGTGAATGTTACCCGCACCGGCTCGTGCTCACCGGCTGCATCGACGAGGTAGAGTTCGAAATTTGAAAAGCCGAGTTTGTTGGAAGTGAAGATCACGTACTGACCCGACGGATGGAAGTACGGCGCCCACGACATCGCTTTGAAATCGGTGAGCCGGCGTTCATCCGAGCCGTCCAGTTTCATCGTGTAGACGTCTGCGATCACACCGCTCTTATCGAACCGCCGCCAGATGATGTGTTGCCCATCCGGCGAGAAGAATGGTCCGCCGTCGTAGCCGGGCGTGGAGGTGAGCCGGCGCTGGTTCGAACCATCTGCATCCATGATGTAAATGTCGCCGAAGTAAGAGGGATCAGTTTGGTAGCGCTTGCGATCTTCGGCGGAAAGTTTGTCGAGCGGATACGCAGCGCGGAGCGAGCAGAACACAATCTTGCTGCCGTCGGGCGAGTAAGTCGCTTCCGCATCGTACCCGTTCGCTTTTGTTAACTGATGCAGGTTCGAGCCATCGCGATGGGCGGTAAAAATATCCATGGCCTCATCGTAGTCCCACGAATACCGGCGCTCCTTCCCGGAGGCGCGAAAATCCATCTCGGTCTTTTGTTTCTCCCGGGCCTGTGGATCCAGGTGCGTGGAAGCGAAAAGCACTTCGTCTTTCCCCGGACGGAAGAATGCGCAGGTCGTCTTTCCTGTTCCAGGCGAGACGCGGTGGATGTCCCCCGAGGTGAGATCCAGGATGTAGATTTGGTAGAAGGGATTGTCGGGCTCACGCTCGCTTTCAAAGATGAGCGCCTTGCCATCGGGCGAGAAATAACCTTCGCCACTGCGACGCCCCTCGAAGATGAGTTGTCTGACGTTGGAGAGGAATCGACCCTCGTCTTTGTTCTCTTCGGCCTCTGCATTCATGCGAACGAAGCCGAGGCAGATCGCGACAAGGAGCGGTCTTGCAAAATTGAGTTTCATAAAATGATTTTGGGCGGGAGCGCTTTTCGTGCCCCCACACTATAGCGCAAACAGGTAGCGCTTGAGGCATAAGTCCGAAATGATCAAGATCATTTCAATGTGACGGCGGATTCCAGCCCTTCCATTCCGGTCCGGCGAACACGCTGCTTTTCCGGAATTTCCCCTCTGTCCGTCGCGCACCCGGCGTCCCGTATTCGCTAAACTCCGCACGCGAAAGCTTTCGGTGTCACTCACTCACCAGTTCGCTAAATGCTTCCACTTCGCCATTCCGTGCGACCTTCGGGCTCTTCTCTCTGGCTCTGCGCCGCAATCGGCGTTTCGAACCCTAATCTCGGACCTCTCGTCTTACATTTCAGGAGCGATGATACTCGCGGCTTGCTGGAGCGGATGTGCGAAGCCGAGCTGGCCGGTTTCATCGAGCGTAATCTTTCGCGAGCGCCGCTTGTCCATCTCGAACAGCCGCGCCTGCTGCGATGCGAAGCTCGAGCTTAGCACGTTCATGTTCGCTTCGTCATTCAGGCGAATCGATCGGAGATCGAAGTTGCCGGAGCCGACCGACACAAACGCGCCGTCCACGATCATCAACTTCACGTGCACCATTGCCGGTTGATACTCGTAGATCTTGACGCCTGCCTTCAGTAACTCGGGCCAATGCTTTCGCGACGCCGCGCGCAAGGCTTTCTGGTCGATGTGCTCGCCCGGCACGACGATTTCCACCTTCGCGCCGCGCTTCGCCGCATCCACCAGCTCCTTCCGCATCAAATCGTCAGGAAGAAAGTAAGCGTTCTCGATCAACAGACTGTGTTTTGCCGAAGCGATCGCGAGCAGGTACATCAACTGAATGTCCATGTCGCCTTGCCGCGGTGAGCTTTTGTAAGCCTGCGCGGTGTAAGGGCCGGTTGATGCCAGTGGCGGAAAATATTCCGGCCCATGCAAAACCTCGCCACGCGTCTTCAGCCAGTTGTCCATAAACACCGCCTGCAGCTGCGCGACCACTGGGCCAGTCACCTTGTAATGATTGTCGCGCCAATGTTCCGGCGATTCACCGTCGCCCAGCCACTCGTCTGCGACCCCCACGCCTCCGACAAATCCAACCTTCCCGTCGATAATGAGTAGTTTGCGATGACTGCGGTTGTTGTAACGCCGCGGATCGAGCCACAGGATCGAATGATACTTCACCAGGTCCACGCCCGCCGTGCGCAGACGTTCGAGGTTCTCACTCCCCATTTTGCTCGTCCCTTGCGCATCCAGAATCGCGTTCACTTTCACGCCGGCTCGCGCGCGTTCCGCCAGGGCATCGGCGAACTGCTTCGCGATCTCGCCGTCCCAGAAGATGTAAGTCTCGAAATCGATCGACCGGCGCGCGGAGCGAATCGCGCTCAGCATCGCTGGAAAGATTTCCCGTCCGTTCACCAGCGTTGTGATGTTGTTCCCGGAAACGAAGTTTCCACCGAGCAGCGATCCTGTCGCCTGTCGGAACTCCGGTGACGCCGCCGAATAAAGCGGCGCCACTTCCTGCGTCACCTTCTTGCCTCCTTGCATCGCGCAGCCGCCTAGCAACACCCCCAGCAGCGCTGCGGTCATAGCCGTGGCCGGCGCGGCACGGCCGCGCATTCTAGTGCTTTTCATCAAACTCGCGCAGCTTCGCGTTAAAATACGCCGCCGAATCGGTCGTCGTCCCGTCGGTCAGGCGGATCTTGTACTTCTGATGCGTCATCGATGATTCCGACGCGCAATATTTCACAAATTCCTCCGCCGTCTTCACCCGCCAGCCGACGTAAGAGAGCTTCATTCGCAGATGTGCCGCGCCGGCCCTACCGTCATACTCGCTCCCATTGCGGACGAACTTTATACCGTTCGACGTCTCCACGCCACGAATCAGAAAGTCGATCCGCGCCTGCTCCCGCGCATCGCGCGCCCACATCAGCGACGGCAAAAGCGCGACCATCAGCAACAGACAAACGCGCCGGACGTGCATCGGCCGAACATAGCCTCTGGCGGGCAATTCGCAGGATCTAATTTTGCCGAAAAACAGCGCGTTCCCCTTGTCCCCAAATCGCTAAATCACTAAATCGCCAGTTCGCCAAATGTTCATCGCACGCGCATTTACGCGGGTCGCGCCGATTAGAGGGTATCCACGAACGTGACATAAAAATATGATTCCACCCGCTTCCTCTCCGTCGCCCGTTCGCTAAATGCTTTGTCCGCGACCTCTCCCCAATCGCTAAATCACTAAATCACCAGCTCGCTAAATGCTTCCACTTCGCCCTTCGTTACTCCGTCTCGCCCGCTGTTCCGCGAGTTTGCTTTTGCTTCTTACCGGTTTGTGCGGCGGCGCCCTTTCCGCCTTCGCTCAGCAGGCGGAGCCGACATTTAGCCAAACCATTGTGTTTGGCGACAGCCTCTCCGACACGGGGAACGTTCGTGACCGCACGCACTCAGAAACCGGCGGCACGATCGACTATCCGAGCCACACCTTTAATTATAACAACGGCCGATTCACGGACGACAGTCAAACCGATCCGTCGTCGATTACTTACGTCGGCGTCTGGCACGAACAGCTCGCAGGCACTTTTTTGGGCCTCCCGGCAGCGAGTTATAGCCTCGGCGGCGGAACAGACTATGCGTTCGGTGGCGCCACCACGGAAAACGGCACGAGGGACGTGACGGTCGTCTCCACTCCTTTCGGCGACGTGACCATCACAATCGACAACATGGGCAAGCAGATGGACGATTACCTCGCCGCCCACGCCGTTGACCCGAACGCTCTCTACGTCGTCTGGGGCGGCGCCAACGATCTTTTCGGTGATGATAGCGCTGCTAGCGTGACTGCGACCGCAGCTCGCGCGACGGCGTTGGTCAGTCGTCTCGCGAATGCCGGCGCGCAATTTATCATGGTGCCAAACGTGCCGCCGCTCGGCGAGGTTCCAGACTACACGAACGACCCGGCGATGATGCAATCGTTGAATGCCGCCTCCGCGAATTATCGGGACGAGCTCAACGCGGATCTCACGGCGACCCTGAGCGCCCTCGCGCCGCAAGGCATGATGCCCACGGTTTATCGCGTCGATGTCTGGACGAACACGATCCGCCTTTTCACCAACCCCGGAAACTATGGATTCACAGACATCAGCACCTCGTCCCAAGGCAACTCCAGCGCGAACCCCGACCACTTCCTGTTCTGGGACGGAGTGCATCCCACCACCGCCGGCCATCATTGGACCGCAAAAGGCGCCAATGACACGCTGACGATCCCCTTCACTCCTCCTGCGAAGGCGCTCAATATCTCCACCCGCGTCTTCGTCGACACCGGCGAGCGAGTTTCCATCGCCGGTTTCATCGTCACGGGCAACATCTCGAAGAAGGTTCTCATTCGTGGCATTGGCCCATCGCTGACCGCGAGCGGCGTCCCGAATCCGCTGGCGGACCCGACCCTGACGTTGTTCGACGAATCGGGAAACGCGCTGATGACCAATGATAACTGGCAGGACACGCAGGCAGCCGAAATCATGGCCACCGGCATTCCTCCGCAGAACGATCTGGAATCCGCGATCGTTGCCACCCTCGGGCCGGGACACTATACAGCGGTCCTTGCCGGCAAGAACGGGACTACCGGCAACGGTCTTGTTGAAGTTTACGACCTCGAACCCGGCACCGGCTCCACGCTTGCGAATTTGAGCACACGCGGCTTCGTCGGCGCCGGCGACAACGTCATGATCGGCGGGGTCATCATCGGGAACGGCGACAGTCCCATCGTCGTGCTCCGTGCCATTGGACCTACGCTGACGAGCTCCGGCATCACCAATCCCCTGCTCGATCCCACGATTGAGCTGCACGATGGGAACGGCGCCGTCATCGGCATCAACGACAACTGGAAAGACGGCCAGGTGCAGGCCGTGCTTGCCACGCAACTCGCCCCGACCGACGACCGCGAATCAGCGATCGTCGCGTTCCTCGCGCCCGGGAACTACACAGCAGTCGTCCGCGGCAAAGGCGACACCACTGGTGTCGCGCTGGTCGAAGCCTACCGGGTTCCATAGCGCGCGCTCCCGCCCTTCTTCCACTCTTTCATTGGACGTTGGACCGCCTGCTCGCGAAACCTTTCGGAGTTAAGCGTTGAACGTTTGCTTCTGCCTTCCTCTCCGCCCCAAAATCGCCAAAACCTGTCCTGAGCGTACCCGAATGGATCAGCATTCCTGCCCCGCGCGCCGCCTGCTCGCGAACGCTTTCGGAGTTCGTCATTCGTCGCTCGCACTTCGCACTTTTCTTGTCCCCAAAATCGCCAGAATCGCGGAACTTGGCGGGGCGGCAAAAATAGAGGAGATTGAAGCTAACACTCGCGGCAAAAATACTGCCGGAGAAACAAGGAAGTTAAATTAACCGAGGAGCCAGAATGATAAAATTCATAACAATATTGATAGGCTGTTCCCTTACGCTCGCAGTCAGCGTCCGGGCGGAACAGGAAGACCCGAAGAAAAAGCCGGTGCAAAAATCGAAGCCGGTGCTGAAGCAGCAATTCACCCCCAAGCACACGATGACGAATACCCATCTGCCCGAGATCCACAACACGGTGCGAAGTCAGCCTACTGTCCGCAGCAAGGACACCACGCTTCCCAGCAATGCGAAGATCCACGACAGCAACGTGTCAAAGGAAAAGCTCCATACGCTGCCTGCCGTTCAGTCGAACAAGTTCCAGGCAAACAAGCAAACCGTGAAGAACTTTCAGTCCAAGCATCTGAATTTTCACGCGAAAGTGAACTCATCGATTGTCAGCGCAAAGTTCAATCAAAACTTCCACATCAAAGGAGCGCAGAACTGGAAGGGCAGCCATTACAGCGTTTTCAAATCGTATCATCCCCAATGGCACGACCACGGCTGGTGGCACTCGCATCATAATCACATCCTCTTGATCGGTGGTGGATGGTACTATTGGAATGCTGGATATTGGTATCCGGCCTGGGGTTACGATGAGTCGGCTGCCTACTACCCATATGATGGGCCTATTTATGTAGGCAACAATCCGACACCGCTCGACCAGGTAGTTGCCGATGTGCAGACCACCTTGCAAGAGCAGGGCTATTATCATGGAGAAGTGGACGGCTTGGTCGGCCCGCTGACCCAGGAGGCGCTGGCCGCTTATCAGAGTGCCCAGGGTCTTGAGCAAACCGCTGCGATCGATCAACCGACGTTGGAAGCGCTCGGATTGGGCTAAAAAGATTCAACGAACGGAAAGCCGCCACGATCGATTCGTGGCGGCTTTTCTGTTTCTAGCCCTATGCAGTAAATTACATCACACCAGCCCGTCGCCGTAGCTTTGGTAAAGGCGGGTCGTTCCCCGTTCTCTTTCCCCCTCTCCCCAAATCGCTAACTCACTAAATTACCCGTTCGCTAAATGATTATCGTCACTCGTTCGCTAAATTATCGAGATAGATGTCGGCCACCGAACACTCGATCAACACGGATCGAGAGAAAATCAGAGGCCCCGGGTGTCGCTACAGACCGGATAGTTACTGCAACCCCAAAACTCAGAACCAGCGTGAGAGCCGCGACGTGCTGTTCGTTTCACCATTGTGCGGTTGCAAGACGGGCAATGAGGCGCCTTGAGCGTTCTTTGGTCCGTTCGCGGTTCACGAACGTCCCGTGTAGCTCGTCGCCCGATCCGGCGCAGCAATTCGCGTAACAAGATTGCGCCGCCTCCGCAAAGGATGACCACCGGCCCGCCCTTCCACATCAGAGCGTGTATGAACTGGTCAAGCTGCGCATGGGCCATATCCACATTTGCTGCGAGTTTCATGCCAAATTCTTCGTCCGCTTCTCCTCCATCAAGTCGCTAAACTCCGCACGCAAAAGCTTTCGGTGTCACCGCCGGATCGCTAAATCGCTCACTCACCCGTTCGCTAAATGGTTTCTCGATTCCTCTGGAATATTCAGCAGTCGCCGGATAAAACCACGTGGTCACTTTAGCCTCCCCAGAAAGAAAGCCCGGTCATGCCCCATCGCTAACGCGCTCTTGACGCGGTAATACAATGTATGATACTTATGAATTTACTTTTATTGAGCATCCGCTTCTTACCAGGCAGCTCGCTGAGGTCGCGAATTCGCCATTCGGCTGCCCCGAATCGCTAAATCACTAAATCGCCCGCTCGCTAAATGCGTCCGCTTCGCCATTCGCAATGAAATCCAGCGTATCAAAAAAGCCTTCGGCGAAGAAGGTTGAACCCCGAAAAGAAATCACCTTCGACGGCAACGTCCTCATCGCGCGCCTGCGTGGGCACGCCGACGCTCTCGAAGGCAAGCGCAAGCTCACCATGCGCACAACGGCTCTGTGCCTTGCCAAACCGGCGCCAGCTCTGCGTGCTCGTGATATCTCTGCGATTCGCCTACAACTTCGGCTTAGCCAGCCGGTATTCGCGTCGATCTTAAACGTGCCGGTCGCCACGGCTCGCAGTTGGGAACAGGGTACTCGGTCGCCGTCTGGTGCAGCCCTTCGACTCTTGGAACTGGTCCGCCGCCGCCCACAGATAATTGTCGGCGAAGTCGCGCCGAACTTGATCAAAGCTGTCGCGGCGTGAGCTGACTGCCGACGCTACGCGCGGTTGAACATTCGCTAAAACCTGTCCTGAGCGTAGTCGAATGGATCACTAAGTCACCGGCTCGCTAAATGATTGAATCCAACGGCCCTGTTTGCTGCATCCAATCCACT
>DASVJK010000117.1:0-10536 GCA_036385955.1 Chthoniobacterales bacterium
ATTGTCACAATGAAAACAGGGCTTGGGAAGGAAATACGGCGTCGTGTCTTTGCCGTCCTGCATGTTGAAAACTCGGATCCATTCGCGGTCGACCGGCGTGTCATGCGCTTTCTGACAGGCCCTGGTGCAAGCCTTACACCCATCGCATTTGGCCAAGTCGATCACCATGACCCAGTTGCGGCCGGGCATGCCGATACGCACTTGTGGATCGCTCCGCGGACGACCGGCATGGACGTGCGTCATTGAATCGCTCTCCACTTGGATCAGCTTCCCCTCCACCGTCATCGCCGCGACGGTCTTGCCATCCGACATCGGTTTCGTGGCAGCGGCGCTCGCTTTCTCAACGACCGCGATTCCTGCGACGGCGGCACCGGCCGCCATGGTCACGCTTCGCATGAAGTTGCGGCGCGACAGGCCGCCGCCGCTTTGGCATTCGCCTTTGTCCGCCGCATTTTTATTGTCGCAGTTGCTCATACGTTAGAAATTGGAATGCTGGCCTGAACCTGGCGGGATCGGTGTTTATTCACGTCGCGACATTAGTCCTTGGCGCGAAGATGGGACTAACCGGTTCTTGCGAAATAGTTGTCGTTTATTGCGCACACGTGGTTCAGTGGACCTTATCGAATCGCAGATTCTGAGCGACTGTTCGCCAGCGGGCGGAGGGCGACCGAACCGCACGGGCCGCAGCCGTCGCCAGTTGCTCGGACGGTTCTTTAACGATTTGAGGAGCCCCGCCCGCGCTTTCCGCGTCGGGGGAGAATCCTTTCGTTGTACCATAGCAAGAAACGCCCAGCTTTTGACAATGCCTGGTGTGGAGCACTGACGAGGTCCGTGTTGTAGTTAAATTGCAGTAGTTAGTTGTCATCATTTTATAGGCATGACCGTTGTTGAAAAAATTCTGGCCCGCGCATCCGGGCGGCCAATTGCTCGTCCCAAGAAAGCGAAACTGCCAGACAGACTCTTCTCCGATCGGACTTATCTTATTGGCAGCGAAAACGCGTTTCGCATCGGGCCGCAAATTCGCGAGCTCGAGCTGCAAGGTCACAAAGTCATCAAGTGCAATTTGGGCGAACCAGACTTTCCGCTGGCCAGGCATATCGCGGATGAAATCAAGCGCCAGATCGATCTCGATCTTACGCACTATTGCGATCCGCAGGGTATTCTGCCGTTGCGTGAAGCGATTGCACGCATTGTGGCACGCACACGCAAAATCGAAATCTCTCCTGATCGCGTCGTCGTTTTCCCCGGCGGCAAACCGCCGATTGGCCTGACACAGCAGACCTACTGCAATCCGGGCGATGAAGTGATCTATCCGAGTCCCGGTTTCCCGATCTACGAATCTTTCACCGGCTATGTGGGCGCGAAGCCGGTGCCGCTTCACCTGCAGGAGGAAGCAGATTTCAGTTTCAGCGGTCGTGATCTCGCCCCGCTCATCACCGACCGGACGCGCGTCATCATTCTGAATTTCCCATCCAATCCCACCGGCGGCGTGGCCACGCGTGAACAACTCGCGGACATTGCCGATGTCATTCGCGAGAAAGCGCCGCCCCAGGTCCGCATTTATTCGGACGAGATTTACGAGGACATCTTGTTCGATGGCAATCGTCACCACTCCATCGCCTCCATGCCAGGCATGGCTGAGCGCACAATTATCGCCGGCGGAGTATCGAAGTCGTTTGCCTGGACTGGCGGGCGCGTCGGTTGGGCAGTATTTCCGACAACGGAAGAGGCGGCCGTTTTTAAGAACTTGAACATAAATTATTTTTCCTGCATCCCCGCCTACAATCAGATGGGCGCCGTAGTCGCGCTGGAGTCGCCGTTGAGCGCGGTGGAAATCGCGAGGATGTGCGATGCGTTCCGCGAGCGACGTGACATGATGGTAACCGGCCTTAACGCCATTCCCGGCATCCGCTGCCGCAAACCAGGCGGCGCGTTCTATCTCTTCCCCAACATCGGCGGAATGTGCGAGAAACTTGGCGCGATCGAAGCGCATAAGAAACTGCCCGTGCTTGATCGTGACCGCAGCAGTCCGGCGACCCTCGTGCAGATGTTCCTGCTCTGGCACCATCAGGTCGCGACAATGGACCGGCGCTCTTTCGGCAGCATCGGGTCCGAAGGGCAGCATTATCTGCGGCTCTCAATCGCGACCGCCCTGGACGATCTCAAGATTGGTCTCGAAAGCATTCGCTCCGCTGCCAGCGACGTCGACGGATTTCAGCAGTTCATTCAGGAGGGCAAACACCTATGTTAACCGATGTAATATCCAGGCTAACCACGCCGGCTCGTGCTGACGACACCGTCATGTCGTTCGGCCCGCGCCGCAGCGTGTTCATCAACGCGGCCGATCGTGTGGCGGAGGATGGCGAACCCCTCGACGAAGCGGCCCTCGATCATTGCGAGACGTTCGATCTCATTTACCGCACACTTTGCGCGGTGATGTTTAACTATGCGCCGCTTTCCGGCCATCCCGGCGGCTCGATTTCGTCCGGCCGCTTCGTGTCGCGCCTGCTGTTCGACGTGATGGATTATGATCTCGCGCATCCCGGACGACACGACGCGGACATCATTTCGTACGCGGCAGGACACAAGGCACTCGGACTTTACGCGATGTGGGCGCTACGCAATGAAGTGGCGCGCATCGCTGCTCCCGACCTTCTACCCGAGGACGAGAAATTTCAGCTTCGGCTGGAAGATTTGCTCGGCTTCCGCCGCAACCCCGCGTCCACCACGCCGCTGTCTAAACAGTTTCGCGCCAAAGCACTTGATGGACATCCCACGCCGGCGACGCCTTTCGTGCGGATTTCAACCGGCGCCTCAGGTGTCGGCATTCCCGCCTCGTTCGGTCTGGCCTGGGGGGCCGCCGATCTCTACGGAGAGGACGCACCGCGCGTACATATTATAGAAGGCGAAGGAGGAATGACGCCGGGTCGGGTGGCTGAAGCTCTCGCAGCGGCAGGCACGGCTTCGCTCGATAACATCATTCTGCACGTTGATTGGAATCAGGCTTCGATTGACTCGAACCGGGTTTGCCGTGACGGGGAAACGCCGGGCGATTATGTCCAGTGGACGCCGGCTGAGCTTGCTTATCTCCACGATTGGAACGTGATCTTGGTGCCAAACGGTTTCGATTGGCAACAGATCACCACTGCGCAACACCTCGCCCTTGAACTCGATAACGGTCAGCCGACCGCGATTGTTTACCGCACTGTCAAAGGCTGGCAATACGGCATCGAAGGGCGCGCTTCGCATGGCGCCGGACACAAGCTTTGCTCCAGCGGATTTTTCGCGGCGGTCGCGCCGCTGTTGCCGAAGGACGCAGCGCACATGCCCTGCTGTGACGGTGCGACGCAGCGTTGCAACGGCGGAGCGGACGCGACAATTGTCGAGCAATGTTACTGGGAAACGCTGGGCCTCATGCGTCGTGCGCTCGAGGCGCGGCGGCCAACAGTTGATGCGTTGGCGGCGCAACTGCGCACGGCGCAAGCGCGGCTGAACAAACGCAATCGCAAACCGCGCCAAGACAGGCCGCTCATCGACCTCGCCTATGTCATCGCGGAAGGCGCCGATGGCACGACTCCGCCCGAGCTCGCGCTCAAACCCGGAACAAAGGCGACACTACGCGACCAGCTGGGCGGCGTCTTGAACTACTACAATGTCGCGATCGACGGTGGGTTCGTTGTCGCGGCGGCCGATCTGCTTGGATCGACAAGTATCAATAAAACGAACGAAAAGTTTCCCTCCGGCTTCTACAATCGCCACGCGAATCCCGGTGCGCGACAACTCGCGATCGGTGGAATCTGCGAAGACGCGATGATGGCGATGCTGTCGGGCATCAGCGCATTTGGCGGCCACATTGGCGCGGGGTCGTCTTATGGTGCATTCAGTGCGCCGTTGGGTCACATTGCGGCGCGGCTGCACGCGATAGGCAATCAAGCTCGAGTGATGTTGGAGGGCGGCGCGTTCCGCCCATTCTTTCTCGTTTGCGCACACGTGGGACTCAAAACCGGCGAAGACGGTCCAACACATGCCGACCCGCAGTCCCTGCAATTGCTGCAGGACAATTTTCCGCTCGGCACCATGATCACGCTGACACCGTGGGACCCGCAGGAAATCTGGTTTCTTGTTTCAGCCGCACTCGCGAATCGCCCGGCCGTGATCGCGCCATTCGTCACGCGTCCGCCGGAAGTGGTGGTTGATCGTGTCGCGCTCGGTCTGCCACCGGCAGCTTCGGCCGTGAAAGGCGTTTGTTGCTTGCGAAAGGCGAGCGGTCGAGCGCAAGGCACGATAGTCCTCCAAGGCGCCGGCGTCACGAATGCGTTTGTGACACACGCGCTGCCACTCATCGAGCGTGAACGAATTAATCTCAACGTTTACGCGATCACGTCATGCGAGCTGTTTGATCTCTTGCCGGCAAAAGAGCGCGAGAAAATTTTTCCCGAAGCGCATCAGCAGGAAGCGATGGGCATCACCGACTTCACTTTGGCGACGATGACCCGGTGGGTCCGTTCCGACTATGGCCGCGCCCATTCGCTTTATCCGTTCCGGCACGGGCATTTCCTCGGGAGCGGCTCGGGCGCGATGGTGATGACAGAAGCAGGCTTGGACGGCATCAGCCAGTTCGAAGCCATTCGCGCGTACCTACGCGGTCGGTAACGCGAGGCGCGAGTGTCGGCCGCGACGATCTGCGCAAAAAACGGTTAGCTTTCCGCAAAAACGGCAAATCCCAAAGTTTCGGGACATCTATTCTGGCTCCAAAACATTCATGTATTCAATACGAACCGAACCGACGCCAAGCCCGAGCTCAGTCACGAATGAATGCGCCGACCTTCGGAAGAGTGGTGTTGCGCCTACTCGTTTGACCAACCGCCAGCGTTTCCTGAACGCCTGCCTCTGCCGCGCAGTGGATCACCCGCCGGTCTGGTTAATGCGGCAAGCCGGACGCGTCCTGCCGGAATACCGCGCGCTGAAGGAAAAATTCTCCTTCCTCGAACTTGTGAAAACGCCGGACCTGGCCGCCGAAGTCACGTTACAGCCTATTCGGCGTTTCGATTTCGATGCGGCCATTTTGTTTAGCGATATTCTCGTCGTGCCCGAGGCATTGGGTCAGAGCTACCAGTTTCGCGACGGCGGTGGCATCCAAATGGAATTCAATCTGGGCGGAGCCGCGGACGTCGATCGACTCGCGACCGATGCTGTGCCCGAACGGTTGCATTATGTGGCCGAAGCTCTGTCGCTGATCAAAAACGCTTTGGGAGACCGAACGGCGCTCCTCGGTTTCGCGGGTTCACCTTGGACCCTGGCTAATTTCATGTTAGAGGGCGGCAGCGCGCAGCAACACACGAAAGGCTACGAGCTGTTTCAGACCGATCGGCCTTTGTTCGACACGCTTTGCGAAAAACTCACCCAGGCAGTGATCATTTACCTCAATATGCAAATCGATGCCGGCGTCGACGCGGTGCAAATCTTCGACAGCCACGGCGAGTTCGCGCCCGCCAGGGATTTTGATGCGCTCTCCGGTTCCTGGATCAGGCGCATCATCGCCGGTCTCGGAGGCCGCGTGCCTGTCATCGTCTTTTCCAAAGGCGCGAATTCCAGTTGGACCGAATTGGTTGCAACCGGTGCGGACGTGCTAGGCTTCGATTGGAACGTCCGCCTGGCGGAATGGCGTCAGCGGCTGCCGGCCCGGGTCGGGATTCAAGGCAACCTGAATCCATCTTTGCTGGTCGATTCCACGCCCGAAGCAATTGCCCTCGAAACGACGCATTTGCTCACCCAGATGCGCGGACGCGATGGTTACATCTTCAATCTCGGGCACGGCGTTCCGCCGGCGGCGAGATTGGAATGCATCGAAAGACTCGTCGCCACCGTCCGGAGCTTCGTATGAAAACGCTGCACGTCGATCTCGAGCTCGTCAAAAAATACAACGTGCCCGGCCCGCGCTACACGTCGTATCCGCCGGCCACGCACTTTACCGAGCAATGCTCGGAAAAAGAGTTACTGCCGAAAATCCGCGCCAACAATGAGACGGAACGGGATCTTTCGCTCTATTTTCACCTGCCCTTCTGTCAATCGCTGTGCTGGTTTTGCGGCTGCACGACCGTCATCACAACCCGGCAAGGTCAGAGTGCAACGTATCTGGAATACCTGAGAAAAGAGCTGGCGCTGCTGAAACCGCTGCTCAATCCCAAACGCCAGGTTGTGCAGCTTCATTTCGGGGGCGGTACGCCCACTTTTCTGACTCCGGATGAAATTCGCGCCCTCGGGAAAATGATTCACTCGCAATTCGTCGTTCCGCGAGACGCCGAATGTGGAGTCGAAATCGATCCGCGGCGTCTGACGCGCGACCATTTGACCGCGCTGCGTGAGATTGGCTTTAACCGCGCCTCCATCGGCGTGCAGGACAACTCCCCTGACGTGCAGAAAGCCGTTCATCGCATCCAGCCGTATGAGCTCACCAAGGAAGTCGTGGACTGGATTCGCGCCGCCGGGTTCTCTTCGCTCAACATCGATCTAATTTACGGTCTGCCCCATCAGACGCCCGCTTCCTTCGAGAAAACTTTGGACGAAATACTGGATCTCAAGCCGGATCGCTTCGCCGTTTTTAATTACGCTCATGTGCCCTGGATCAAACCGGCGCAAAAAATCCTCGAAAGCGGAGCGCTTCCTTCCCCGGAGATCAAACTCGAATTGCTCAAGCTGACGATCGAAAAGCTGACCTCGGAGGGGTACCTCTACATCGGCATGGACCATTTCGCCCGGGCCGATGACGAGCTCGCCGTGGCCCAGCAGCAGAAAAGTTTGCAGCGCAATTTCCAGGGCTACAGCACGCGCGGAGGAGCCGACATTTATGCGCTCGGCATGTCATCCATCTCACAGGCAGATGGGTTCTACTGGCAGAACATCAAGGAACTGCCGCGCTATTACGCGGCCCTGGATGAAGGAAAACTTCCGCTGGCCAAGGGCTACATCCTGACCGCGGATGATCGAATCCGGCAACAAACAATCATGCGGCTGATGTGTGATCTGGAACTGGATTATGCGGTCATGTCCAAGCTGCTCGAACTGGATTTCGCTCAGTACTTCGTCTCCGAATTGGATTCTCTGAACGCTATGGAAGCGGATGGACTGGTCTTGAAGACTCCTGCGGCGTTAATCGTGACTGACCTGGGTCGATTGTTCATTCGAAACATCGCCATGTGTTTTGACTTTTACGCATCGAGCCGGAAGGAAACCCGCTTTTCTAAGACAATATGAAATCCGTTGCCATCATCGGCGGCGGAATCACCGGGCTCACCGCAGCCTTCCGGCTTCAACAGAAAAACATTCCGGTAACGCTCTACGAGGCGAGCGAGCGAGTTGGCGGCGTCATTCAATCGCTTCGCCACGACGGCTACCTGGCGGAGTTTGGCCCGAACACACTGCTGGAGACGTCGCCCAAGGTGTCGGCGTTGATTGACGATTTGGGCCTAAACAACCGCCGCCTTTACTCCGACCCGATGGCGAAAAACCGTTACGTGGTTCGCGGTCGGCGTCTGATCAACATGCCCGAGTCACCTCTCGGTTTTATTGCTACTCCGCTTTTCTCGCCCGCGGCCAAACTCCGTTTGCTGCTCGAGCCCTTCGTCCGGCGCGGTGAAAAGTCGCGCGAAGAAAGTGTGGCCGAATTCGTGCGGCGGCGATTGGGACCCGAATTTCTCGATCATGCGGTCGATGCGCTGGTGGGCGGCATTTACGCGGGTGATCCGGAGAAACTGTCGGTTCCGCAAGCCTTTCCCAAGTTGTACGCGCTCGAGCGGGATTACGGCTCGCTCATCAGGGGCCAGATCTTCGGCGCGCGGCAGCGGAGAGAGAGCGGCGAAGTCTCCAAGGCGCATGCGGAAAAGTTTTCGTTTGATGAAGGTTTGCAGGTATTGCCGGAAGCGCTTTGCGCTGAATTGAAGGACAATGTCCAATTACGTTCCCCAGTGAGCGCGCTCACTCAGAGCGATAAGGGCTGGAACGTGAGATGGCGGTCGAACGGAAGTGAAGTGCAGAGGGAGCATTCCGCAGTTGTCTATGCGGGCACGGCTTTCGGACTCTCGAAAATGGAGATCCGGGCGCACAGACCCGTGAACGTTGCTCCCCTCGCCAATATTCATTATCCACCCGTGGCCAGTGTGGTTCTTGGTTTTCGACGCCAGGACGTCGCGCATCCGCTCGACGGTTTTGGCATGTTGATCCCCCGGCTGGAGGGATTCCGAATTCTCGGTTCGATTTTTTCCTCTTCTTTATTTCCCAATCGCGCGCCCGCGGGACACGTCACGCTGACCAGCTACATCGGCGGCGCGCGCTCGCCCGAACTGGCGCGGAAGAGTCCAGAGGAATTGTTCGACATGACTCTGGAAGATTTGCGGGTCCTCCTGCGCATCAGCGGGGAGCCGACCTTCAAACATCACGTTTTGTATCCGCAAGCGATTCCGCAGTACAATCTTGGCTATGAACGGTTCAGAAAGCTGATGGCCGAGATGGAGACCGGGACCCCCGGCTTCTTCCTCGCCGGCCATTATCGCGACGGCATCTCGGTGTCGGATTGCATCGTCTCCGGCGAAAAGGCCGCCGGGCGAATTGGAAACTATCTCGCCGATGCGCCGATGGAACGCGACTCATCTCCGGTGGAAAATCCCGCCTGGGTGGCAGCATGAGTCAGGACGCCGTTTTGCTCGTTAATCTGGGCTCGCCGAACTCATCGAGCGCCCGCGACGTCCGGAAATATTTGCGCGAGTTTCTCATGGACGGCCGCGTGCTCGACGCGCCTTACCCGGTCCGTTTCGGCGTTGTCCATTTCATGATCCTGCCATTCCGTCCAAAAAAATCTGCCGAGGCCTATGAGAAAATCTGGACAGCGGAAGGTTCACCCCTGGTGGTGACCAGCGGAAAAGTACGAGTCAGGTTACAGGAGCGCCTGGACATGCCAGTCGAACTGGCCATGCGCTATCAAAACCCGTCGATCGGCCAGGCGCTCGAAAAACTCCACGCCGCGGGTGTGAAGAGATTGCTCTTGATTCCGATGTTCCCGCATTACGCCATGTCGAGTTACGAAACCGCCGTGGAACGCGTCGCGTCGCTGCGGAAGAAAATCGCGCCGGAAATGTCGCTGAGTGTGATGGCGCCGTATTACGAGCATCCCGATTACATCAAGGCTTTGGTAGCGAGCGCGGCCGATTATCTGAAACAACCGTACGATCATTTGCTCTTCAGTTTTCATGGGATCCCGGAGAGACATTTGCGCAAATCCGACCCGACCAGCTGCCACTGCCTAGCGACACAAGAATGTTGCGCCGGGACCAGTCCGGTCCACGACACCTGTTACCGGGCACAGTGCCTGAAGACGGTGCGGGCCTTTGCCAAATTGGCCGGTTTGCCGGACGATAGGTTTTCCATCGCTTTTCAATCGCGGCTTGGGCGAGACCCGTGGCTCCAGCCTTACACCGATCACGTCCTTGAAACTTTCGCCAGAACCGGAATACGGAAATTGCTCGTGATTTGCCCCGCTTTTGTCGCGGACTGCCTGGAAACGCTGGAGGAGATTGGCATGCGTGGCCGGCAAAGCTTCCGCGACGCAGGCGGCGAGGAATTGACTCTCATTCCTTGTCTCAATGAGCATCCACTCTGGATCGCGGCCCTGGAAAAAATGGTAAGAGAATGGTTGGCGCCCGGCCATGCGGCGGCGGCATCTGCCGTGTCTGAGATTATCAGTTTCGCGAGCAGCCGCCAAAGCCGGCCACAGAAAACGAACGCCAACATGGAGAACGCTTAATGAGTTTTATTCAAACGATTTTACTCGGCGCCATCGCTGGATTCACCATCTACCTCGGTCTGCCGATTGGGCGCATCGAGAAGATCTCGGATCGGGTTCGCTCGTTCTTAACAATGACCTCGGTCGGTATTCTCATTTTTCTTTTGTTCGACATTTTTTCACATATCAAGGAACCAATTGAAGGAGCGCTCAAGCAAACGCTCGAGGGGAAGGCGGGTGCCGGCGAATTTGTTTTCCTGCTCATCATCCTTGTCATCGGATTCGGGGTTGGTCTGCTTGGGCTGCTCGCTTTTGAACTGCGCTTCACGCGCGCGAGCAGGGAATCCGGGCAATCGCTCTCGCCCGCGCGGCTGGCCGTGATGATCGCGACCGGACTAGGTCTGCATAATTTTTCGGAGGGCCTGGCTATCGGCCAATCAGCCGTGCAGGGGCAGGTTGCCCTGGCCTCGCTCTTGATCATCGGTTTCGGATTACACAATGCCACCGAAGGTTTCGGCATCGTTGGCCCGTTAGCCGGCACTCGCCCGTCGTGGGGTTTCCTGGGTTTGATGGGTCTGATTGGTGGCGGCCCGACGTTCCTGGGAACCATCCTCGGTTATAGTTTTGTGTCGCAGCGAATCTCAATCCTGTTCCTGGCGCTGGCCGCTGGCGCCATTCTCTTTGTCATCGGCGAACTTTATCATGTCGCGCGCCGCGCCGGCCTGAAACACGCGGCGACATGGGGTTTGTTGGTTGGATTC
>DASVJK010000118.1:0-40122 GCA_036385955.1 Chthoniobacterales bacterium
TTCCTCGAGCGATCGCAGCGCCACCTCAACGCGATCGGGACTGCCTGCGCCGGAAATCGCAGCCCAGGTTTGCGGAAGCGAATCGATTCGGGCTTCGGCGCATTCCTTAGATCCGAAAGCGGTGCCATCATCAAAGTATCCTCTGCGATACCACCCTCCGTCCCACGCCTGGGCGTCGATGGTTTTTGCAAGCTCGACAGCGCGGCTGCGGCAGGCCTGCGCTTCCTCGTGGAGTTCGCGCAGGGCGAGCAATTCCGCGAAATCTCTAAGCACACAAATCTCAAACCAAGCGAGCCAGACGCTCTCGCCTTTGCCGCCGAGTCCAACCCGGTTGAGGCCGTCGTTCCAATCGCCACCTCCGATCAGCGGTAATCCATGCGGACCGCTGGTCGCGGAGCGTGCGATGGCGCGCCGGCAATGTTCCAGCAGAGAACTCTCCGTTGCGGAAACGACAGGAATGGAAAGGCTCTCTGTCTGTTGCTTCTCAAGCGGCTTGGCTTCGAGGAACGGGACCATCTGATCGAGGATGGCGGCGTCGCCGGTGGTGCGGACGTAGTGCGCAGTAACGAAGGGAAGCCAAAGGAAATCGTCAGCGACTCGGGTGCGGACGCCAGCGCCAGACTCGGGATGCCACCAGTGCTGCACATCGCCTTCCACGAATTGCCGTGCGGCCGCCCGCAAGATGTGGCCGCGAGCCATGTGGGGCGCGGCGTGCACCAGAGCCATGACATCCTGCAACTGGTCACGGAACCCGTAAGCGCCGCTCGATTGATAAAGGGCCGAGCGGCCCCAGACTCGGCAGCTGAGGGTCTGATAAAGCAGCCAGCGGTTTAGCAGAAAGTTCGTGGCAAGATCGGGCGTTTCCACTTCGATTGTGCTCAGGAGGCGGTCCCACCAGAGGCAGGTTTCCTGGAATGCAGCCTCGACGTTCGCGGGATCGCGAAAACGAGTCACGAGTCCGCGTGCTGTTTCTTCGTCGTCCGCCTGTCCGAGGAGAAAAGTCATCTCGACGGTGTGTCTGGGCTCAATTTCGACCACGATCTGCAGGGCGGCGCAAGGGTCGAGGCCGACGCCAACGTCGCCGGTCAATCGTTCGTGCTCCATCGCGGCCGGATCGCGCAGCGAGCGGTTGCGCCCAATAAACACGGCGCGATCACCGGTAAACGAAGCAGGCGCTGGAGTCGAAGTGGCAAACGTGGTGCATTCGCAAAATTCAGGATTGTAGGGGTTGCGGGCAAACAGGCTCTGGCTTTGCAAATCCCATTTCGTGACGACATGCATACCGGTTTCCTCTGGATCGGATCCGAGAACGAGCGTGGCGTAGGAGGTGATGGTGAGCTTCCGCCGGCGCGACGAATTGTTGCGCAAGCGCAGCCGCTGCAGGCGCACCGGCAGGCCGCCAGAGTCATCGATTGGCACGAAGGTAAGCAGGCGTTGTTCGATTGTGTGGCTGTTGTGTTCGAAGATTGTGTAACCCTGGCCATGCCGCGCGCGATACGCGTCCTTCTCGCGAATCGGCTGGGGTGTGGGCGACCAAGCGACGCCCATGTCATCATCGCGGATGTAAATCGCCGTTCCGGGCGGATCGGAGATCGGATCGTTGAACCACGGCGTGAGGCGATCGTTCTGGCTATTGCGGCCCCAGATAAATTCGACGCCCGACTCCGAAACAAATGCGCCGAACTTCGGATTAGCCATGACGTTAATCCAAGGCAGCGGCGTTTGCCGGCCAGGCCCTAGATAGATAACGAATTCTTTTCCGTCCTTGGTAAATCCGCCGAGGTCGTTGAAGTATTTCAGCTCCATGAAGGCGAGAGGCGCGGAGGGCTCTTCCTGGAACTGCCGGCCGGGCGCCAGCAGCCGCGGCTTCGCGGAAACGGGTGTGGTTGCGGCAAGTTGCTGGCGCAACGTGCCGCGAGCTGCGACCAGGACCATCCGCGCAGCGGCCTGCAGCGCGATCAACTCTTCCTTCGACATTTTAGTCGCCGAACGGAGATAAACACCGCCCGGCTGTTCCACCCCGGTCAGGTGCGCCTGCGCCTCAGTGAGCGGGCGCAGGTGAGCGCTTAACGGTTCGTCATAACTCGGCGCTTCCTCGCTCACGAGCACGAGATCGACCTTCAAGCCGCGCAGATTCCAAAACGTATGCGCGGTCAAAATTTCGCGCACGACCTCGATGTCGCGAAGGTGACCGATCATGACGACGACAATCGGCAGATCGCCTGAAATTCCTAGTCGCCAGAGCGCCCGCTGACCCTCGGTCCGGCGGCCGAGCCGCGCGGGCGGCGGTCTCAGTTGGGCATGCGGGAAGACAATGAGAGCCGCCAGTTGTTGAAAGGTTTGGGCATCGGCAGGGCGGATATGGAGCCGGCGCATCTCCAGTTGGGAATGGGTCCACGCGGTCTCAAAAGCCCGCCCGCAAGTGTGAAACTGCGAGTAACGCTCGGCCAGTGCGATCACCGCTTCGCGCGACCCCGCCACCACCGTAACCAGGGCAAACTGTAATCGCTCGTTAGGCAGGATCGTGACGCGCCGGCGCAAACTGAAGATCGGATCGAGCACGGCGCCGATACTGTTTGTTAGGCTACGGGTAATCGCTTCGGGATTTTCCGGCGTGCGGCCGCGGCCCAGGAATTGCGCGCGGTCGGTTTCAAACTCGGTCGAGTCGATAAAAGTGGAGGGCTCGGCGACCATGAGGTGAGCGACCCAGATGGGCTGATCGTCGGGAGCGCGGACGCGGCGCCGGGCGACGAGCGCTTCACAATGCGGCAGCCATTCGGTTTCGATGAAGAGCTTGTTGAAGGCGGGATGCGCGCGATCGGCGCGGTGCGGCGCGAGCGCGAGTTCGAGGTAACTGGTCAGCTCCAGGCGGCACGATTTGCGCGAGGTATTCACCAAGGTCACGCGGCGGATTTCAGCGTCGTCTTCCGCGGAGACGGCAATTTCGGTGATCGTCTCGCACGGTCCGCTCCTCCGCCGGAACTCCGCTTTATCCGGGGTGAAACTCCAGGTGTAACGGCGCTCGGGAGACCGCACCGGTTGATGGGTGTTGCTCCAGATCGTTCCGCTTTCCAGATCCCGGATATAACAAGCCGGTCCCGAAACGTCGCAGGTGGTATCGGCGTGCCAGCGCGTTACGTCCACATCCATCCAGCGTAAGGAGCCGCCGCCGGAGTTCGTCACTGTGACGGAGCAGGTTCCATTGGAGAGGAGGTGAATGCGCGGCGAGGAGATATCCGGCGTTTGCGCCACAACTGCGGCGCCGACGGTCGGAATCGCGCGGAACAGCGGGCGCTCTTCATGCACCTCACGGGTGGTGGGCAAAATTTGTTCGGGAATATGCTCGTGCAAGAGCGGTTCGGTGGCGCGAATGCGCGCGTCGGAATGGAACCGCCGCCGCATCACATTATCATGTAAAGCGTTGTCGTAGGCGAGGAGTGACATCCCTTGGTGATGCACCATGTAGCAGTGGATGATAATGCCGGCCGCGCCCCCGGGTTCGGTCCGTCGCGAATAGTCGATTGCTTCATAGAAGCCGTACTCACCGAGAAGCGCAGAGTCGCCCAGGGTGGCAAGCTTCCGCAGATTCTTCACGGCGGCGGCCGGGTGCACGCCGAGAGCGAGGGCGGCCGCATACGGCGCCACCACCAGGTCGGTTTCCTGCCCACGCTTCAACGCCAGCGCCGGCACGCCAAAGGCCCGGTATTGATAGACGTTGTGCCGGTCGAGCGCGCTGAAAGCCGACTCCGAGATGCCCCACGGCACGCTGCTTTGCTGGGCATAAGCAATCTGACAGCGCACGGCGTCGTGACAGGCTCGATCGAGCAGCGAATTCTCGTGCATTTGAGTGAACAAGAGTGGCATCAGATATTCGAACATCGTCCCGCTCCAAGAGAGAAGCGGCAGCCGCCCGTAGGCAGAACCAAATGGGCGGTTCAAAGCCCACCAATGTTCGACCGGCACTTCCCCGCGCGCGATGGCCAGGAAACTCGTCAGGCGCGCTTCGCTCGCGAGCAGATCGTAAAACGAGTTGTCGAGCCGGCGCTCTGCCACCTGGTAGCCGATGGCAAAGATCCGTCGTTCCTCATCGTAGAGAAATCGCAGTCCCATTCCGCCTTCCAGTTGCTGACTCTGGGCGATCAATTCGTCCAATTGCGCAAGCTGTTCCGAGGCGCTCCGGCGTGAATGCTCCACCTCGGTGACGAGAAGATCGAGCCACTCGCGCACGGCGGGAGGAATCTCCGGTTGCTCCGATCGCCCGTGGAAAGCAAGCAGAGGCACGAGCCCGGGGATGCCTTCGACGGCGATGTCGCGTAGCGAAAAGGTGGCGGCGAGCGCTTCGCGCCGGGATTCATGCGCCGCTTCGCCTAACGACATCAATTGCGCCGGCGGCGCCATCAGAATTTCCACCGGTCGAAGATATTTATCGATGACGCCGTTCCACGCTGCGACCTGCTTTGAAATTTGCCGGGCCCAATAAACACACGGATCGGTTTCCTCCCCGTGGAAGTGGAGCAAAAGATCGTGCGCGGGCTGTCGAGCCGCCCGTACGCGCAGGATGACTTCCTCCAGAGCAGCCGGCTGGCCCGTAGTCAGTTCGACCAGGCGGACAAACGCCGGAGGACCTCCCGTTCCGTTCAGTGTCGCAGCGATTTGCCGGAGCACGCCAAGCGTGTCGGCTATTCCACGCAATGCGCTTGCGTCGAGCAGAGGGCGCGCGGCCAGTTCATCGCAACTGGTCTCGAAAGCCCAGAGGCTGGCGAGCAGATTTCCGCTGTCGACCGTCGAGACATACCGTGGATGCAACGGCTCGAGCGTGCTCAGGTTATACCAATTAAAGAGATGGCCTTCGAAACGCTCGAGCTTGTCCAGCGTTTCCAGCGTGCCGAGATTGCGCGCCACCAGGTCGTCGATTGTGATGTAACCAAAATCATTGGCCGCCACGGTCGCCAGCATCCCCAGCCCGATGTTTGTCGGTGAAGTGCGCAGAAAAATTTCCCGTTTTGGCGTTTCCTGGAGATTGTCCGGTGGCAACCAGGAGGTTTGTGGCCCAACGAAATCATCGAAGTATCTCCAGGTTCGTCGCGCGGCCGTGCGCAGGAATCGGCGATCGTCCGCCGTTAACGTTCCGCCGCGCCAACTCTTCGCCGGGCGATCGATCACCATCACCGCCACGGGAAAGAGCGCCGACAAAAGAAGAAACGGACCCACCGCCACCATCGCCGTTGGTCCCCGCCAGGCTGCGGCGGCGAAAAGGAGCATGCTGACAGCGGGAATCCAGAGCCGGCCTAGGACAAAGTGCCGTTGTTGATTTTTTGCGCGCTGGCGGGCGTCTTGTGCCGTCTCCCATTCGAGCATCAACCGATGTGACGTGATTCGCCGAAAAGCGACGCGAGCGATGGCATCAAGTGCCATACCCGCGTAATCCGCTAGAAAAATAACCGCGAACACCGAGCGCAGCAGGCGGTCGCGCGGCTCACGCCAGAACCTTGTCCCCGGCGGCGGCGGATACAACAAAAGGCCGAAGAGGGAATTCAGGACCGGCCACAACATCAGGCCCGCAATGAGCCCGCTCCACAGCAGCGGCGCGGGCGTGCAAAGCCAGCCCGCCAAAAGGAGGGCCACGGTCGCTGCTGGCACCAGACTTCGGCGCAGATTGTCGAAGATCTTCCACCGATTGAAAGCGGAGAGCGGGTTTGGTTCAACCTTGCCGCCGACCACGGGCACGCGTGGCTTCAGCCAGTCTATGATTTGCCAGTCGCCGCGAATCCAGCGGTGCTGCCGATTCCACCACGCGACGTAACTGCTCGGAAAGACATCCAGCAGCTCGATGTCCGTCGCCAGCCCCACGCGGACATGGCAGCCTTCCAGCAGATCGTGACTCAACAAGTGCGCTGTTGGAAATCGTCCGGACAAGAGGCGATGAAATGTCCGCAATTCGTAGATGCCTTTACCGTGATAACTGCCTTCCCCGACCAAATCCTGGTAAACGTCGGAGACTGCGTGTGTGTAAGGATCGATGCCGCGCGGATCAGCGAAGATGCGCGAGAACCATGTTGCCCTGGCGCTTGGCAGCGAGGCACTAACGCCCGGTTGAATGATCGTGTAGCCGCGAATCACCCGACGGCCATCCGGCGAAAGACGCGCCTGATTTAGCGGATGCGCCAGCGTTTCAACCAATCTCCGGGCGGTGTCGCGCAGCAGTTGGGTATCCGCGTCCAGCGTGATGACAAACCGGATGCCCTTGAGTTGTGCGCGATCGCCCGCGAGGAGAAATCCTTCCAGCTCGGGCGCAGATTCGCCGATGAGGAATCGATTGAGCTGCTCGAGCTTGCCGCGCTTGCGCTCCCATCCGATCCAGCGTTGCTCGCTCTCGCTCCACGTGCGTCCGCGATGAAAAAGAAAGAAGCGCCCGGCTCCATGCCGGCGATTCAGTTTCTCTATCCCGCGGGCCACAATGTCGATATACTCTGCATCCTCGGGCATGCTCTCCCGCGGCGCGTCAGCAAAGTCGGTCACGAGCGAAAAACGTAGATTCGCATCCGTATTCCCTAGGTAACGAATTTCGAGGCGATTGAGTTCGTTCTGGATTGCCTCCGGGGTGGTCAACAACGTCGGCACCACCACCAGCGTGCGGCAATTATCGGGAATGCCTTCTTTTTTGAAGGACATTTTGGGCAAGACCTGAGGCGGCAGGAGCGCGGTCACCAAATAGTTCACGACCAACACCGCCAGCTCACTCGCGGGCAAGAGCAACAGAAATCCCAGCAGCCCGTGTATCCGCCAATGAACCGATCCGGCGCTGAAAAAGAGAGGCACTGCCACCATCACGACCGTCAGCAGGAAAATGCTCCCGAAGTACATGCCCGCCCCGTGCGCGCGAAGCCATCGGCGAGAAAATTCCGCGAATGGAACTCTGGCGCTCGTCGCACGCTCGAGAGTCGTCCGGCCCGCGTCGATCAAATAATAACCGACATGTCTAGCGACTTCGTCCTCGGCGACTTTCGCCAGCGCCAGTGCCTGGTCGATGGTTTTCTGTTCCGAACACCTTGACCATCGAGCGATTTCTTCCACCGCGCCCCGGCACCGATCACGCGTCTCAAAATCCAGGTGGGCATAAACTCCCGCGGGATCGGCCGCCAATTCGTTTTCCGCCCAGCTGATCGATTGCAAAACTTCTCGCCACTGGAGTTGGGCAAGGCGGCGGCAACTATTGATCAGATTGGCCAGCGCCGTCTGCTGCACCGCCTGCCGCCGGTGTTCCTGCTGAATGACTTCAAGCAGCGGCGCGCGGAGCGAGCGTTCCAGCCAGCCGCTCACGATCGGGAGCGCCGCCTCTTCGTCGTAGAGATGCGCTACCAGTTCGCTCGCAAAATGCGGCGTCGGCTCCGGATACCGTTCTACCAGTTCCTCCATTCCCCTGAGCAAGCGGGGCGAACCGTGGCGCACGGCGGTAATGAGGCGATTCGCCCAAAAGTCAGCCTCCTCGCTCTGGCTCTGTTGTTGCTCGACTTGGATCGCGAGCGTGCGCAGGCATTCGAGCAACTGCAATCGCAACATCAACGGCAGGGCCCAGAGTTCTGCGATGTTCAGCGGCGCGGTCGCCTGAAAAGCGAGCAGGAATTTCCGGATGAACTCCGGCTCCAGCGCGCCACCGCTTTCGGCTACTATTTCCGAGGCCAGATGATAAACCCGCGGCAGTCCCGTCTCGGGGCCGCTCGCAATAAGAGGCAGCTCTCCGTACTGTTTTTGCGGGAGACTCTTCCGCAGCTCGGTCACCTGTTCCCGAATCAAATAGGCGTTATCGAGCAGCCATTCCGCCGAAAGCGTGAACGCATGGTGCACCTCGGCCGACATCGTCAGGCTGGCGTTTGCCCATTCCAGCGCGCGCTCGATCTCGCGCAATCGCCGCAGAAAGGATGGCCCGCGCGGCTTCGTTTCACGGCTGACCGGAATCTCGTGCGCGAGGCGCGCCGCATTTTCCGCGAGCCGCTGAGCCGAAGGCAGCTCATGACCGAGCGCTCGCGCGCTCGACTTGAATCGGAAAGGCGGCTGCGAATGAAAAGCAAACGTGACGGGCGCCTCTGTTTCCATATCCCCCAAAATCGAAACCAGGCGCGACGTTTCGGTGGCTTTAACTTCAGCCAGCACCACCGTTTCACCCGGCAGGATCGTGCTTTTGCAACGGGCCAGGCTCGCATCATCGACGTGCCGCTCACGCAATCGAACAAGTAGCCAGCCGGCCAAAGCGCCAATCAGCATGAAAGCAGTTAACACCAACGCAAGATCGACTGGCCGGTAGTGGGTGACCATTCCACGTTCCCAAAAAATGATTGCGCCAACGGCTACGCTGAGGGCTGAAGCGGCGATCACTGCGCCAACCGCCGAGATGCCATGCGCGTCCACGCGCAGACGACCCGCGGATGAAGAGTAGATTGCAGCGGCGCGGCGAAACCCGGCCCGGTGGAGATTTTTCCGCACGGCCCGGCCGACCTCGGGGCTCTGGAAGATGCCGACCACCAATACGCGATCATCTTTCGTCCGCCGAAATCTCATACAAGAAATGCAACCAGCCGCTCGTGACCTTCAAATGAATGATTGGAGCAGGCCGATATTTCGCCGCTCCCGCAAACACCCTTCGTGCTCACGCCTGAGCCTGCCGTTTGCCGCTACTCGCCACCATGAATGACTCCCTGGAATAAATTCGCCATTGATTCTCCGGCCGTGGAGCGACGAATGGCCGCCGCGAGAAGCGGCGCCAGCGAAACCGTTTGCACGTTCGGCCAATCATCAGCCGAGAACGGAACCGAGTTCGTCACGATTATCTGCCGGATCGACTTCAGATTTTTTTGAGCTTCCGGAGTGAACACGGGATGCGTAGCAGCGACAATGAAATGCTCCTGCGAGCCGGCTTGAATTAGTCCTTTGATTGCGCTTTTGATCGTTCCGCCAGTCGAGATCATATCGTCCACAATCACACAGGGCCTCGCGCGGACTTCGCCGCCGACTCTGCTTACGACGGTCTCAGTTCCATTCAATCGTTCTTTGTGTAACACCGCGACCGGGCAGCCCAGCCTCGAAGAATACGCCGAGGCGAGCTTCACCCCTCCCGTGTCCGGGGAAACAATTACCGAACCTGACTGCAGGTGTGGTTTCAATGCCTCGGCGAGCGCGAATACAGCCGTCAGGTTTTCCACCGGCACCTGAAAGAATCCTTCCACTTGTGGCGAATGCAGGTCCACTGCGATTACATGATCGATGCCGGCATGCTCTGCGAAATCGGCCATGACCCTGCCCATTACGGCCGTGCGCCGGCCTCGTCGCTTATCGCTTCGGCCATAGCCGAAATAGGGGGCTATCCAGGTGATAACTGATGCCGCCGCCCGGCGACATGCGTCCGCAATGGCAAACACTTCCATGGCGTGCTCGTCTACCGGAGGACAGGAAGATTGAATGATAAAAACCCGCCGCTCCCGAACCGGCTCGTCCAGACGCACGTTTACTTCCGTGTCGGGAAATCGCTCGACGCGGCATTTCCCAATCTCGGTATCGAGCAACTGAGCGACAGCGGTTGCCAAATCCCGATTGGCGTTTCCGCTCACGATGATAAACTCGGGCTTCATATTGTCTTAGTCTTTGTAGGGATCCACAATGTCGCGTCCTGCCATCGCCACACCGAGTGGACGCAACGTATGCAAAACCCGAATCGTCCCGGCATGCGCCGCGAGAACATCCGATAGCCTCCGATAAGCCTGCGGCGCCTCATCCAGGTCGCCGCCGCGCAGAACAATATTTCGATCCGCCATCCATTTCATCATCTCGTCGTGCCGGACGAGTCCCTCACGGCGGATCCTTTTACCGTCCACTTTTTCGAAACGTCCCTTCGCCGCCGTGCGCGACATGATGCGGCCCGCGCCGTGCACGGTGGAGAACAATGCTTCGCGTGAGGTAGGCGAATCCACGCCTTCAATAATCACGGCGTTGTCGCCCATGCTGCCGCCGACAAAACTTTTTTGGCCGGGAAACGCCGGAGTCGCCCCTTTGCGAATCACCCAATATTCCTCGCCGTCGTGTTCTTCGCGCCAGGCGAAGTTGTGGTGATTGTGCACCTCTTCAACGATCTGGGCGCCCAGAATGTCGCACGCCACATGCCGCGCCACGATTTCACGGCCGGCATACGCATAACGGCCGGCGAGATGCATGCCGGCCAGATACTCCTCTCCCAAAGCAGATTTTTCATCGACCGCGGTGGGCGGCACATCCATCCCTTCCTTGCCGCCCGCCGCTTTCAAATAATGCATGGCCGTTTTGTAGCCAAGCCCGCGCGAGCCAAAATGGACGCCCACCCAGATCCGGTCCTCTTCATCCACGAAGAGATCGACATAGTGATTTCCTCCGCCCACCGTGCCGAGCTGTTCAGCCGCAGTTGCCTTTAGGCCGCGCATCGGTTGCAGCAGCCACGCGGGATCATCGAACAATTCGTGGCCGACTCGCATTTTCGCTTTACCTCCGATGCCGAAAGAGATGTCGCGCACGACGTCGTCCATGATTTTCGGAATCGCCCACTGAATTTGCGGAAGCGTTACATCGGTCCGGATAGCGAGGTTTCCACAGGCGATATCGAATCCAACACCGCTGAGCGAAATCTTGTCCTTGTACGCGATCACCCCGCCGATCGGCTGGGCATAGCCTTTATGTCCGTCGGCACAAAGTACACCGCGTTCGGCACCGGCCGCGACGCATGTCTCAATTTGTTTGAGCGTCGCTTGATCGTGTTGGCCGAAAATCTTTATTTTTCCGTTTTCCCCGCTCATCGGATTCTGTGGTTTCATATTGAGTCGCGGTAAACCGCCGCGCTTGCCGCGCTTTGCTAGACTCTGTTCAGATCTTGCGCACTCCCATCGCTGAAGTTCGTCGCGGGCGATGACAAGAACTGCGCACTTCTTCGCAGCAAAGATCTGATCACGGACGTTTCATGGAATTTTCGCGTGAAGAAAAAGATCAAGAAGTTTAAACCGCGCCCGCCGGATGTGGCGGATGGAACATGGCGCATGCAACAGGAAGACATCGATCGCGTGCAGGAGTTCCGGAAGTGCATCGAGTGCTTTCTTTGCCAGGATGTCTGCCACGTCCTGCGCGATCATCGGAAGCACGACGAATTCATCGGGCCGCGGTTTCTGATCTACGTCGCGGCGCTGGAGATGCATCCACTCGACACCGAAAACCGCATCCCGGAGTTGAAGGCCGCGCAAGGGATCGGCTACTGCAATATAACGAAATGTTGCACGAAGGTTTGCCCGGAGAACATTCAGATCACGGACAATGCGATCATTCCCTTGAAGGAGCGCGTGGTGGATCAGTTTTATGATCCGCTTGGTTGGATTTGGAAGGGATTGAAGAAGTTAAATCGTTAAAAAGGTTACAAAGTTACAAAGTGAAGACGGTTACTGTTAGATTCCCGCTTTAACGATGTAACTCTTTTAACCTTTTTAACTGCTGCGAAACCATGTTCGAACTGAAACCACTCTCGGAAGAGGCGATTCCAGAAGCGCTGGAGAAAGCCGAGCGTTATCGCCTTCTCAATGAGCCCGCCGAGGCTGAAAGCATCTGCCTGGACGTGTTGAAAGCCGATCCGGAAAATCAGACGGCGTTGATCACACTCTTGCTCGCGGTGACCGATCGTTTTGGGAAAGGCTATGGCGTTAGCGATACCCAGGCGAAGGAGCTACTTTCGCGCGTGAAGGGCGAATATGAGCGCGCTTATTACACCGGCATCCTGGCCGAACGCCGCGCGAAGGCGAAGCTCGCGCAAGGCACGCCCGGATCGAGCCATTATGCTTACGACGGTTTTCGCGAAGCGATGAGTTGGTTTGAAAAAGCGGAGGCTGTCCGTCCGCCGGGCAACGATGATGCCTTGCTGCGCTGGAACACGTGTGCGCGCATCATCGCGAAAAACAGATTGGTCCAGCGCGAGGAAGAACACGTGGAACCGCCTCTGGAATAGGATCTCTTGTGCGATTGTCCCCGCAAGGAGCGGCGGTTTCCAAACCGCCGGCAGAGAAACCGAAGGCGGTTTGGAAACCGCCTCTCCTTGTCAGGCGCTCGCCGCGGCGAGCGCCGCAGGGTGGACTCACTCGTTGAATCCGGCTCCAAAATCTTCGAGCGCACATGTCGTGTCGCGAGATGCCGACGCTGTTCGCACGATGTTCGGGCGAATCGCGCCGCGATACGATCTGGCGAATCACCTTCTCAGCGGTGGCGCAGATTTTTTTTGGCGCAGGCGCGCGGCAAAAATAGTCGAAGCATGGCGGCCGAAGCGCGTGCTTGATCTCGCGACGGGGAGTGGCGATCTCGCGCTGGCGATGCAGCGCCGGCTGCCGGAGGCGGCAATTATCGCCGCCGATTTTTCGCCAGAGATGTTGGATGTGGCGCACCGCAAAGGCGTTCGAGAAACAGTGTTGGCCGACGCCCTCCGGTTACCGTTCGAATCGGAGTCATTCGACTCTGTCACTGTCGCGTTCGGGTTGCGCAATATGGCGGATTGGAGTCTTGCTCTGCGTGAAATGGCCCGCGTTTTGCGCTCGGGCGGACACTTGCTCATTCTCGATTTTTCGCTGCCGGTCGGGGCGCTACGGCCCGCCTATCGTTTCTATTTGCACAACTGCCTGCCGCGCCTGGCTTCCCTCGTGACAGGTCAGAAGGCGGCCTACGATTATCTCGGCGGCTCGATTGAAAACTTTCCGAGCGGAAAGGAAATGGTCCGGCTGATCGAGGAAAATGGATTTGGGATGGCGTCGGCTCAGCCGCTGACGGGTGGTATCGCGACTATCTACACCGCGCAGAAATCTGGCAGCAGATAATAGCGTTCTGGCGGCAAGGTGGATCGCGCACTCCGTCGCGCGATGGCAGGTTCAACCCCCGAAAGCTTTCGGGGCAATATTTGTCATCGCGCAGGAAGCGCACGATCCACCAAATCCTAGTGGGGCGGTGGCGCGGTGACAGTCGGTGCAGGCGTTCCGACCGCCGTCGTCGTCGTCGGGCTCACCGCGGGCGTAATGGGAGGCGGCGTTGCCGCGAGCGGCAAGCGCAACGCGTTAAAATCCGGATTGCTGATCACGAACGTGCCTTCGCGCTCATCCGTGCGCGCGAACCACATGCCGTCGCCGGCAGGACTACCCACAACAAGTTTATGCGTGTTCTTGTCGTCGGGCGAAGTCGTGAACGTGATCGTGATCTGAGGTTTCTCGAAAGTGTGAGCGGGCGTTGTTGTCCCTGTCCAACGCACGGCGCGCAAAACAGTGAGCGTGTTCAGCAACGATTGCACATTAACCTGATTGATTGGTTCGTTTCCCTTCACCCACGTCCACTCCTTGTTGGCGTTGCGGATCAGAGCCGACTCTCGGTCCGTCACGACGCTGAACTTGTGCGCTTCATCCGGCTTGAACCTGAAGATCGCGAGTTCCTGCCACTGAAGCGGATCGGTGAAAATGTTATCGAGCAAGGCGCGTCGCACCGCGACGACAAAAGGCTCATCACCCAATCGTGCATAGACATTGTCACCATCGGTTTTCCCGAACGCGACCGTGGCAAAGGGATGCTCGCCGGCTGTCGTCTCGGCGGTGTTTTCCGAAGCGAACGAGCTGAAAGTTAACTGGAGCTGCGACTTATCGAGCCCGTACTTGGGCAAATCCGAGGCCACGTCTTCGACGAATTTCGTGATCTGCTCGTTCTTGAGCAGATCGAGCAGCCGATTGACTTCGCCCGCGTTGGCCGGCTGATTGTTACGGCTCGCGATGATCCAACTTTCGGCCCTGCGGGCGAGCACAGTCTTGCCTTTTCCAGCGGCGTCGATTGTGATGCGGTCGAGAATGTCCATGTCGATCCGGACCAGGTGTCGATCGCGTAAATCGGAAGGTTTCGTCCCGAGGACTTCTTCGATTTTCTTCGGCAAAGTGTAGACGGCATTGCGCGCCGCGAACCGCACATAGACCTGGTCCTTCGCCTTCTCGGGGATGCCGCCGATCTGGAGCATTTGTCCCTGCTTGTCATCGGCGGAGAAAAGCGTGATGGAGCCGCGCGGCTCCGCCAGTCCGTAGGGATGCAAATCGCCGCGGTCCTCGGCCACGAATTGCTGGATGCGGGCCGTGGTGATTTGCGCGAGCAGATCCCCGATCTTCTGGTCGTCGCCTCGCGCCCGCAGCGGTTTGACGATTTCCCAATGATCCGCCTTTTTTTCCAATTCCATTTCGCCCGCCGCTGTCTTCAAGAGCGCGCGCGTCACCTGGGCCGTCGTGAGATCAGTCAGCTTTTTGTCCCGGAATTCCTCAGGCTTTTTCGAGATGTCGTTCCGAACCGATTGCGCCGCGAGAAATACATCGTTTGTGTCTTCAAGGCGCACATACATTTTGCCCTCGAACGCGGCGTCGCTGCCGAACACGATTTCGGGCGGCGTATCCCTGCCGAGCAATTTGAGACGGAGCTTCGATTTGCTCAGACCGAACTCATCAAGGCGGCTTTTGTCTTTCGCAATTTCCTTTGCCGGAATGGTGTCGTACTTTTGCCAGCTCTCCAGGTCGGCCAGGAAATTCTCGATCGCGCCACTGTCCGCCTGATCTTTGAACGGCGCTTCGATCCGCCACTTCCGGTCTTGCCGCCGCAGCTCGATCTTGTCGTCGCCGTTTTGAATCACGATTCCGTCGAGTTTCTCCCTGTCGAAATTCACCATGTTCTGAGCCTGCTGCCGGGCCTCCGCGGTGTTGGGTCCTTTGCTCTCGTATTTGATGAAGACGCCGAGCGCCACAACAACGGTCAACAAAAGGAGCGTCGTCTTCGTTTTCATCAGTAAGAAATGGGAAGCCGCGTCTGTTACGTCCGGCGCTGCCACCAAACGGCGAAGCCCAACACCGCCGGGATGAGCGGCATAAGGAGAAGAATTAACCAGCGCAGGTTTCGCAGCGCGTTTTCATCGAGGCTGAAAGTAAGGGTTTGTGGAACCTTCGGCGCGATGCCGATCAGTTGCTCGCGGTTCAGGAGCCAGTTCACGGCGCCGGAAATGAAATCGAGTGCCTGTTGATCCTGCCTGATGGCGGTGTCTTGAATGAACGTCGCGTTGCTCACCACCACCATGCGTGATGAATTCGCCTGGACGCGTTCGTCGGCGCTGCCGCCCTTCTCGATCGAAACCGCAATCGTGTGGATGGCTCCGGCGTTGCGCTCCGCGTCTTCCTGGAACTTCGCCTGGTCGCCCGAATTGTAATCGGCTTCGGCCCAGTAGCCTTTCTCCGCTTGCACGAGCGGTTGCAGACGGACATTCGCGGCGCGCACGCGGTCCGGCTCGAGCGTGAGCGAACACGCGCCGCCGGGGAAAATCCCACGCGCCTCCGCGAGGCGCTTCGTAATCGGACTGTCTCCGAGGAACCGCGCTTGCACATCGCGGAGCAGCGCAACTTCCTGAATGCCCGTTTTCACCATGGCCATGAGCCGGTCATCGTTTACCTTTGCACCAAGCTCGTTCAGAAAAGCGTTGAGCTTGGGTGTTTTCGCGCCGGGATCGAGCAAGAGCAGGATACGTCCCTGCTTCTCCCAAAAGTCGCGGAGCAATTTCATTTCGCGATCGGAGAAGTCGTACTGGGGACCGTCGATCATGATGGTTTTGAGCTCGACCGGAATCGCGCCGACTTCGAAGAGATTCAGTTCCTGGAACTTGATGTTCTCGTTCTCGATAAATGTCTTCAGCACCCTGATGGGGCTGGTTGTCGCCTCTGTTGGCATCGCGGTGGGCGGCGGTTCCGCGATCGGCGGTTCCTTGTGGCCGAGCACGTACCCGATCGTGTTCTTCTTGCCTTCGACCAACTCTATTAATGCGCTTGTGACCGCTTGCTCGCCCTTGAACGCCGTGACCTTTGGCGGCTCGCCATAGATCGGATTCCCCTGATCGACTTCGGCCATCTCGGACGCCTTCACGGTTTTGTTCCGGCCGTCGTAATCGAGGATCAGAAGATCCTCGCCGGTGACGACCTTGTATTTATCGAGAAGCTCTTTCGCCCGCGAGAGATTGCGTTCGGGATCGATGTTCTCGACGTCGAGCTTTCCTTTGGCGGCGTATTGATATTCCGTCAACATTCCCTGCACATCGCTGGCAATCGCATTGTTAGGCAGGAAGAAAACCGTGATCCGCGCTTTGCCTTCCATGCTCTGGAGGAAGCGCTTCGTTTTGTCCGAGAGCGCGAACTTTTTGTCGCGGGAAAGGTCCCAGCGCCGGTAATGCTCAAACCCGAGGTAATTCACCATGACCGCGATCACGAGCAGGATCGCGATCTGAACGAGGACGTTCAGACCGATCCGAACGCGGTGAATCTTTCGCGGCTTTACGGTCTTCTCTGCGGGATTGGTATCGCTATCCATTTGATCTTTTTTGGCCACAGATCGACACGGATGAAGCACGGATAACGAAGAGGCGTCCGACCATTTTCAAAATCCGTGTTTCATCCGTGGCTCATGAAATCTTAAAGTCTCCATTTTCGCGATTGGAATGCCTGGTAAGTCAGCGTCAACATCACGACCGTCATGCTGAGATAAAGAACCATCGGGCGCGTATCGATCTCACCGCGCGAGAGCGTTCCCATTTGTTCCAGCGCGGAGAAGTAGCCAAGCAGTTGCCTGGTCGTGGAGCTGACTTCCTGAAGGACGAACGAGATGAGGCCGGAGAAAAAATGAAGCGTGATAATGCAGAAGGAAATGATCGCGGCGACGATCTGGTTCTTGGTCAGGACTGAGGCGAGGCAGCCCACCGAGAGATAGAACATGCCAAGCAAAAGCAGCATCAGATACGCGCCGAGGTACGCGCCGGTCGAGTTTGCGGCGGGCTGATGGGTGACCGCTTGAAAGACCCAGAAGTAAATGAGCGTCGGGATCCAGAGGATCACATAAAAGACGAGAGCGCCGAAGAATTTCGCGAGCACGACTTGCCAATCACGAACTGGTGCGGTCATGAGCGGCTCGATCGTGCCGAGCTTAAACTCCTCTGCGAACAATCGCATGGTGATCAGGGGAAAAATCAGGACGAACGCGAACCAGAAAAAAACCGAATTGAAGAACGCTTCCTGCACTGAATAGGCCACAGGCCGTTGATTCATGAATGACAGCTGGAAGTAGAAATCCGCTCCGCTCACGAAGAGGAAGAAGACGAGAACGATGTAAGCGATCGGCGAGTAGAAGTAGCTGCGAACTTCACGCGACAGAAGTGTGTAGAACTTACGCATCTCTTAGTTTGTCATCCCGAGGCGCGAAGACGCGAAGGAACCTCGCATCAATACGGTTGACGTCCTCAAATCCCAAGCGTGCGCCCACGGTAATTGTGAGGTCCTTCGCCGTCGCTCCGCCGCCGAAGCGGCTTTGGCGCGCAGGAGGCTGCGCGGCTCAGGATGACGCCTTTCGTTCCTGCAATTGATTAGTTCCTCAGTCATCTGTTTATGCTTCATCCGGATGCGTGATCTCGACGAAAACGTCTTCGAGCGTCGCCTTCCGCTGCGATAGCTCGCGCAACGTCCAGCGACGCGCGCTCGCCAAACGAAAAATTTCTTCGCGTACATCAGTCTCGGCTTCCACGCGCAATGCAAAGATTTCCCACTCACCATCGATTGACGCAGTGACATCGCGAACACCCGGAATCTTCTTCAGTTCCTCCGCGCCATTGTCCGAACCGACCTTGGCTTCGACGATGACCCCGCCCGCCGTCCGGATCCGGCCGAGCAAATTTTCGGGCGTATCGCAGGCTTCTATTTTCCCTTTGTTAATAATGATCACCCGGCTGCAGGTCATCTCGACCTCGGGCAAAATGTGCGTGGAGAGAAGAATCGTGTGTTGCTTGCCGAGGTTCTTGATCAGGTCGCGGACCTGGCGAATCTGATTGGGATCGAGGCCGCTGGTCGGCTCGTCGAGAATCAGCAAATCCGGTTCGTGCACAAGCGCGTCCGCCAGGCCCACGCGTTGCCGGTAGCCTTTGGAAAGCGCGCCGATCAGTTTCTTCTCCACATCCTTCAGCCCGCACAGCTCCTTCACGTCGCCGACACGTTCCGCGACCCGGCGATGCGGCACGCCCTTCAGTGCCGCGCGGTAATCGAGGTACTCGGTCACCCGCATATCATTATAGAGCGGGACGTTTTCCGGCATGTAACCGAGATGCGCCCGGGCCTGGAGCGATTGCTCGAAAATGTCGAAGCCGGCGATCGACGCGCGCCCGGAAGTGGGTGGCATGAAGCTCGAGAGAATCCGCATCGTCGTACTCTTGCCGGCGCCGTTCGGCCCGAGAAAACCCATGATCTCGCCCTTGCCGACCTCGAAATTCAGATCCTGAATCGCCGTCTGGCCCGCATAGCGCTTGGTGAGATTTTCGACTTTGATCATGAGGCGGTAATGCTGTCAGACAACTGAAACGGCATTGCGTTGCGAGATTTCCTCCAATTTCACCGCGCGGTCAAAGGAACAGTCTCTACTTGTTGGCCCTGACCGTTCGCGCGCACGATGCCGACCGTGAAATCCACGCTGGTGCCGGGTTCTACGCGCGCGAGCAGACTTTCCAGCTGTTTGATGGATGAAACGTTGTAGCGGCCCACGCGATAAACTACGAGGCCGCGCTGAATTCCGGCGCGATCAGCGGGGCTTTCGGGCTCGACCGCGCTGACCAGCACGCCTCGGCCTTGCACATATCCGAGCGCGTCCGTCAGGTCCGGCGTCAAGTTTTGCAGTTGCAGTCCGAAAAGCCGCTGGGCCTGTGAGCCCGTTGCTTTGCTTTCGGCAGGCTTGTCCTTCGGTGGCGGCTTGTTCTGGGCCATCACTTTGAATTCGGCGACGCTTGTGCGGACCGTTTCTGCGGGAATCGCAAAACCCAGTCCTTGGGTGGGAACGCCTTGTGGAGTGAAAGCCATCTTGGCGGAGCTGACCCCGACGAGGCGTCCGGATAGATCGATGAGCGGGCCCCCGCTATTGCCCGGATTGATGGCGGCGTCGGTTTGCAATAAATCCTTGTACTCGGTTTCGTCGATGGTGATGTCGCGTTTTGTGCCGCTCAAGATGCCCCGGCTGATCGAGCTGCCGTATCCGGCGGCGTTCCCGACCACGAGCACCGTTTGGCCCAGGAGGTTCGGCGAGATGTTTTCCAGATTGATAAACGGGAAATCCGCTTTCGCGTCGATTTTGATGAAGGCGAGGTCCTTCTTCTTGTCGCCGGTGATGTAGTGGGCGTTGTAGGTTTTTCCGTCGTTCATCGTCACCTCGATCTTCAAATCTGCGGCGCGCTGCACGACGTGATCGTTCGTCACGATGTAGCCCGCAGGATCGACGATAAATCCCGAGCCAAGGCTCTGAAGCGTTTGCCGAATTTCGCGGGGACGACTCCGATAATTGCCGAAGTATTGCGCCGCAAAGTCTTCAAACGGATCGCGGACCCGGCGTCTTACGATCCGCTCCGTATTGATATTGACCACCGCGGGCAGCACCTTGGCCACAGCCAGCACCGCCGGCTCCGAGGCAGGATCCGCTTGGGCATAGAGCGGCGTACCAGATGCGACGAGCAACCAAATGCTCAACGCCCAACTCCCACACGAAAGCAGTGATTTTCCACCCAGAGTCATTTTGCGAGGCAAGTAACGAAACACTCGTCGCACTGTCAACTTGCCGCGGCCACGGAATCTTTGCAGACTGAAACGGCAATGCGCCCATCTTTCGCCACACGTTTGAACCTCGACCTGCTCGAGGAAAATTACGGGCGCTGGCAGAACGATCCCGAATCGGTCGATTCAGGTTGGTCTGCGTTTTTCGAAGGCTTTGAGCTGGGCGATCTCCATTTGCTCAACGGCGCGGCGACAGCTGTACAGCCGGGTCCCGAGGTCGGCGAGAGTCCGCTGCAGACCCGGATCGATGGGCTGGTCTATGCGTACCGGACGCTCGGGCACACCGTTGCGCGTCTCGATCCTCTTGCGAAAAAACGGCCGGAAAATCCCCTCCTAAGTCTGCGCGAGCTCGGCTTCAGCGAGAAGGACCTGGATATGCAGGTCTCGTCCAAGTTCTTTTTGGACAATCGCAAGATGACGCTACGCGAAATGATCGCGGCGCTCGAAGCCATTTATGCGGATACGATCGGCGCCGAGTTTCAGCACATTCAAAACCCGCGCATTCGCAATTGGGTCCTGCATCGGCTCGAATCGCGTCCGGCCAAGCGCGACACCTCGCGGGAAACGCAGATCGCGATGCTTCGCACACTCCTGGAAGCCGAAACGTTCGAAACCTTTTTGCACACTCGCTACGTCGGGCAAAAGCGTTTTTCGCTTCAGGGCGCTGAGTCGCTCATGGTGATTCTCGACACGATTCTACAGCGCTGCCCGGGAGAGGGGATCGAGGAAATTTGCATGGGCATGGCGCATCGCGGCCGGCTCAATGTCCTGGCGAATTTCCTGAAGAAGTCGCTTCAGGTGATTTTCACGGAATTTTCGACCAACTACATTCCGAACCTCGTCGCCGGTGACGGCGATGTGAAATATCACCTGGGATATCGGACGGTCCGCAAACTCGAAAACGGCGCCGAGGTTGAGATCGGGCTCGCCGCCAATCCCAGCCATCTTGAAGCGGTCAATCCTGTCGTGGAAGGAAAGGCGCGCGCCCGGCAGCGCATGCGCGGCGATACGGAACTGCGCCGGAAAGTTTTGCCCTTGCTCATTCACGGCGACGCCGCTTTTGCGGGACAAGGCATCGTCGCGGAGACGCTCAACATGTCGCAGCTCCCCGGGTACGGCACCGGCGGAACGGTCCACGTGGTCGTGAACAATCAGATCGGTTTCACGACCCTGCCGGAAGATGCGCGCTCCTCGATGTACGCGACGGACATCGCGAAGATGATCGAGGTGCCGATTCTCCACGTGAACGGCGACGACCCGCTTGCAATCTTGTTTGTGACTCAGATGTCGCTCGATTTTCGACAGGAGTTCGGACGCGACGCCGTGATTGACATGTATTGCTACCGGCGCTTCGGCCATAACGAAGGGGACGAGCCCTCGTTCACGCAGCCCGATCTCTACGCGAAAATCCAGGAGCGCCCTCCCGTCGCTCAGCTTTATAAGAAAGAGCTCATCGAAGCCGGGACATTGAGCGACGACGAAGCCGCCAGTCTGGAAGCGGAATTCGAGATGCGCCTCGAGTTGGTCTTGCAGGAAGTGAAATCGATCGAGGAAGAGACAGCGGGCGGCCAGGCGCGCTTCAAGGAATCCACCGCGATTTTTCAGCCGCAGTATACGGATGAGGGCAAGCCCACCGCGATCAGTCCCGAAATGCTGTGCCAGATTGTCGACGGACTGACGCGCGTGCCGGAAGACTTCAACGTCATCCCGAAAGTGCGCCGCACCGTGCTCGATCGGCGCCGGGAAGTTTTCGAAGCGGGCGGTCCCTACGAATGGCATTACGCGGAAGCGCTCGCGTTTGGATCGTTGCTCCTCGAAGGAATTCCGGTCCGGCTTTCCGGGCAGGACAGCCGGCGCGGGACATTCAGCACGCGCCACTCGGTCATCTACGATGCGGAGACGGGCCACCCGTACATTCCGTTGCGCCATCTCGCGGAGAAACAGGCGCGCATCTGCATTTACAACAGCCTCCTCTCCGAAGCCGCTGTCCTCGGGTTCGATTACGGTTACTCGCTCGATTATCCGAACATGCTCTGCCTGTGGGAAGCGCAGTTCGGCGATTTTGCGAACGGCGCTCAGGTCATCATCGATCAATTCATCGTTCCGGCGGAATCGAAATGGCAGCGGCCGAGCGGCATCGTGTTGCTCCTGCCGCACGGCTACGAAGGCCAGGGGCCGGAGCATTCCAGTGCGCGGCTCGAGCGCTTTCTCCAGTCGTGCGCGGAAGATAATATTCAGGTCTGCAACGTCACAACCTCCGCGCAGTACTTTCACGTTCTGCGGCGTCAGATGAAACGCGATTTCGTCAAGCCGCTCATCATCATGACGCCGAAAAGTTTGCTCCGTTCCGAGCAGGCTTCATCACGCACCGAAGATTTTACGAGCGGCGGGTTTTCAGAAATTCTGGGGTCGCCGGAAGTAGGGCCAGCCGAAAAAATGAAACGCGTGATTCTTTGCTCGGGCAAAGTTTATTACGACCTCTTAAATCATCGCGAAGCCGAGAAGATTGCGAACGCCGCGATCGTGCGCGTCGAACAGTTCTATCCGCTCGCCGAAAACAAATTGCGGGAGGCGCTCAAACCGTTTCCGAAGAACGCGAAATTGATTTGGTGCCAGGAGGAATCGCAGAACATGGGCGCCTGGACTTACATGGAGCCACGGTTGTGGGCACTTTTCAGCCGCGAAATCACCTATGCTGGCCGGAATGCCAGCGCCAGTACCGCAGTCGGTTCGCTCGCGATACACAAGCGCGAGCAGGCGCAATTAATCGCCGATGCCTTCGGTCTCTGACTTTTGTAGGGCGTTTCTGTGAAACGCCATCTAGGGTGGCGCCTGACACAGGCGCCCTACAATTGGATTTGGCAGATGACCGCGCGCTTCCCTTGCGCATAATGTAACGCCTTCATGAGCACCGAAGTGAAAGTTCCGGCGGTCGGCGAATCGATTACGAGCGGGATCGTTTCCGTGTGGCACAAGAAATCCGGTGACCAGGTCAAGGCCGGCGACGCGCTCTTCACTTTGGAGACTGACAAAGTCTCAACAGAAATCACGGCCGAGAAAGACGGCGTTCTGCAAACCCGTGTCGCGGAAGGCGCGGAGGTGAAGATTGACGAAGTCGTGGCGGTGATCGAAGAGAGCTCTGGAAGCGCCGCGAAACCGGCGGCGGAGCCGAGTGCGTCCAAAGGCGACACCAAACCAGTCCCAACCGCCGCCAGAAAATCGCCCGGCGCCATGTCCCCGGCGGTGCGACGAGTCGTGGCGGAGGAAAAGCTTGATCCCGAGAAGATCAGTGGGAGCGGCAAAGGCGGCCGCCTGACAAAAGGTAACGCGCTCGCTGCCGCGCACAATCGCGAGGCGGGTCCGGAGCCGTCGTCAGCGCCCGCCGTCGTTGCCAGTGATCGCGCCGAAGAAAAGCCGGGCCCTCAATCGGAGAACGAGCGGTTTACGCGCAAGAAAATGTCGCCGCTCCGGCGAAAGATTGCGGCGCAACTCGTCATGGCGCAGCACACGGCCGCCATCCTCACGACCTTCAACGAATGCGACATGACGGAGGTGCAAACTCTCCGCGCGAAGTCGCAGGACGCCTTCACGAAAAAGAACGGACTGAAGCTCGGCTTCATGTCGTTCTTCATCAAAGCGACCGTCGAAGGATTGAAAACGGTACCGCCGATCAACAGCCGGATTGAAGGCGACGATCTGATTCAGAATAACTACTACGATATCGGGGTCGCGGTCGGGACGGAGCGAGGGCTTGTCGTGCCGGTGGTGCGCGATGCGGACAAGAAAACCTTCGCCGAAATTGAGCGCGACATCGCGGAATACGCGACGAAGGCGCGCGAGGGGAAGATCAAGATCGAAGATTTGCAGGGTGGCACGTTCACGATTTCGAACGGCGGCATTTACGGTTCGTTATTCGGCACTCCGATCTTGAATCCGCCCCAAAGCGGAATCCTCGGCATGCACACGATTCAAAAGCGGCCGGTCGCGATCAAAGATGAGGTCGTCGTCCGCCCGATGATGTATCTCGCGCTCAGCTACGATCATCGCGCCGTTGATGGGAAGGAAGCCGTCACGTTCCTCATCACCGTCAAGCAGTGCATCGAAGATCCGAAGAAACTTCCGCTCGATTTCTAGCGGACTTACCCTCGGCGGGTTTTCGATCTTTCCAAAAGGCGAGCGCGCGTCATGCGTTCGCGCAGACCGCCTTCTTACAAAAAGGCTTTTTCCAATTGTCGAAGCTGCTGATCAAGCAGGTAATTGGTCTGGTGAATCAAACAGATTGGAATGTTGGCTACTACTTCAGAGGGGCGCGTTTCGATATATGTCCCATAGGCCTCATAGGACGAATCTTTCCTCGCGCCCAGTCGCCGGACAAATCGAGCTTCGCGGCTCTCTTTGTCCCAGAGGCGTAGTGCGCGCACCCGGAGAAAATCCCGATAATCTTCCAGCAATTCTTCCAGGCTAGCGCGGGCCACGTTGACTAATTTGATCTCGGTTTCCTTGGACGTTCCCGAGGCTTGGCTCCCCTCGAGAATGTTCTGTTTTCCTGATCGCGCTGCCTGGACCATCTGATCTCGTGTCCGGTCGCGCTTGTCGAGAAAACGGCCGCAGAATCGCGCCGTGCCGTCATAGACGATTCTCGCTTTCTGAAACGAAAGAAGGTTCTCGTAACCGCCGTGGGGCGGAATGAAGTTTTCTGGCATGGGGGTGCCTCCTCTTGGATCCAGCCTATCGGCCAGAAGAGCCGCCTGCGACCCAAATTAATGGTTGGCGCGATCGACCTTTTCGGCGATTGCTGGCTCACTGGCTCTGTCTATGGATAAATTTGATGTCGTCATTATCGGCTCGGGACCCGGCGGTTACGTCGCGGCGATTCGCGCGGCGCAGCTTGGTTTGAAAACGGCCATCGTCGAGAAAGACAAGGAACTCGGCGGCACGTGTCTGAACATCGGGTGCATCCCGAGCAAGGCGCTCCTCACTTCGAGCGATCATTACGTTTTCGCGAAAAAGGAAGCCGCCAAACACGGTATCGTTCTGGAAAACGTCGGCCTTGATCTGGCAAAGATGCTCGCGCGCAAAGACAAGGTCGTGAAGACAATGAACGGCGGCGTGAGAGCGCTAATGAAGGGAAACAAGATCACGACGTTTCAAGGCTTGGGAACAGTCACGGCGCCGGGCCGCGTCGCGATTAAGCCCGGCGAAGGCGAGAGCCAGGAGATCGAAGCGGCGCACATCGTCATCGCGACCGGCAGCGTGCCGGTGGAGTTGGCGAACATGAAATTCGACGGCGATGTGATCGTGAGCAGCACCGAGGCGCTCACCTTTGAGAAGGCGCCGGAGAAACTTGTCGTCATCGGCGGCGGCGCGATCGGTTTGGAACTTGGCTCGGTCTGGAGCCGGCTCGGGTCGGAAGTGATCGTTCTGGAATTTCTTCCGCGGATCGCGCTCGGCTTTGATCTTGAGCTCGCGAATTTGCTTCAGCGCTCGCTCACGGCGCAAGGCATGGCTTTTCATCTCGAGACCAAGGTTGGCTCGGTGAAAGTGGAAAACGGACGCGCGGTCGCCACTGCGACGAAAGGCGGCGAAGAACTGAAATTCGAGGCCGATAAAGTGCTCGTCTCGGTCGGGCGCCGCGCGTTCGCCAAAGGTGTCTTCGGCGAAAAGCTCGGCGTCGCGCTCGATGACCGGGGACGCGTCAAAGTGGACGAGCATTTTCGCACGAACGTCGCAGGCATCTACGCGATCGGCGACGTCATCGCCGGCCCGATGCTGGCGCACAAAGCCGAGGAAGAAGGCATCGCCTGCGTCGAAATGATCGCTGGAAAGGCCGGTCACGTGAACTACGAAGTCATCCCCGGCATCATCTACACCAATCCGGAACTTGCCGGCGTCGGCGTCACGGAAGATTTCGCGAAAGAAAAAGGAATGAAGGTGCGCATCGGCAAGTTTCCGTTCCGCGCGAATGGCCGGGCGGTCGCAAACGAAGACGTGGAAGGCCTCGTGAAGTTCGTGGCCGACGCGGAGACCGATCGGATTCTCGGCGCGCACATTCTCGCGCACGCGGCCTCCGAGCTAATTGCGGAAACCGTCGCGGTGATGGAGTTCGGCGGCAGTTCCGAAGATCTCGGCCGCACCGTTCACGCACATCCAACTCTCAGCGAAGCCGTGAAAGAAGCCGCGCTTGCGGTCGAGAAGCGTGCCTTGCATATCGGCAACCGATAGCTCAGGTAGGGACGTTTCTCCGAAACGTCCGACTTCACGGACGCCTCGGAAAGGCGCCCGTACCGGTGGCTCGACAGAGTCTCGCCCTCCAGAAGATCTGTAACGCGTTAGTTCAGCCCGTAAGCCTCAACTACTGCGATTCCTGTCGTGCCATTCACGCCACGGACTATCGCGGTGTAGTTGCCAGGCGCGAGATCTCGCAGAATCGCCGACTCCAGATCGTTCGACGGCGGTATGGTTGTCGCGATGATTTCGGCTTCCTGATCGCTGCGCCAGTTGTCGTTTGACGCCATCAAAGCGCCGTTGCCATCATGGAGTTCGAGCGTTGGATCTCCCAACGCATTGGGTACACCGAAATTCGTCAGGCTGGGACCAATCGCACGAAGAAGCACCCTCGCCGGATCGTTTCCTACGATGATGGTGCCGCCGATCATCACATTATCGCCGGTATCGACGAAACCGCGCGTCGAGATATTGGCCAACTTGGAATCGACCGTTTGATCCAGATCGTACACTTCGAACAAGCCTATGCCTGTAGCGTCGTTCTTGCCCCGGACAACGACCGTATAAGCCCCGGGATTGAGTATTCCCCAAAGCGCCGACTCCAAATCGTTGGTCGGTGCTAGCCCGCTATCAATAATTTCCTGCCTGGTCACGGCGTCGTTCCAATTGTCATTGGTGGCGAGGAGTTCACCGGAGGAACCGTGAACTTCGATGACCGGATCGGCGAGCGCTCCAGTTACGGGCAGCGAAGGCCCAATTCCACGAACGATCACGGTCTTCGGCTCTGTTCCAGTAACGATGAATCCGCCAATCATAGCGTTGTCCCCGGTCTGGATACGCAAGCGTGTCGAAATGTTTCCCAGAGAGCTTGGTCGGGGAATGAAAGCATTCCTCACTGATTCACTGATGCTCTGCGAACCGCCGCTTTCATGATGACCGCGAGCGCGGATGTAGATGTTCCGTCCGGTCGGCAGGTTCAAACCTGTCAGCGTCCAGTTGTTGCCAGCGGCGGTGCCGTTGCCCAGAAGAGTGTAGTTCACATTGTCGTCTGAATACCCAAAGGTAACGCGCGTGAGTTGTGGGCCTGAGCCTCCGCGTGCCCAGGTAATGGTGGTTCGTGCAACGGCCAGGTTTTGGAGCGCAGCGGTGTCGTTACGCAAACGCGCGAAAAGGTTGCGCAAATGCCCGCCCATGCTGTTGAAATAGCCGCCGGCTAAAACCTTGCCATCCGCCTGGACCGCGATCGAAAAGACTTGATTATCCGCGCTCGGGGTGAACGAATCTGGCAGCCCGGTCGTGCCATCGAGCCGGGCGATGTGAGCCCGGGTATATCCGCCGATGTTCTCGAAGGTGCCGCCCACCAAGATCTTGCCGTCCGCCTGCACGGCGATCGAATAGATAGATCCCATCGGCGCCCCGCCAGTCGCACTCGGGTTGAACGAATCAGCCAAAGCGGTCGTCGGATCGAGCCGGGCAATGTGGTTGCGCGTTTGTCCACCGATGCTGGTGAAAGTGCCACCGGCCAGAATCTTGCCGTCCGTCTGAACCGCAATCGAGTAGACACCAAGGCTCGCGTTCGGGTCGAATGAATCAGCCAATCCGGTCGTAGCATCGAGCCGGGCAATGCGGCCACGCGTCTGTCCGCCGATACCAGTGAGGTCGCCGCCCACCAAGATTTTGCCGTCTGGCTGCACCGTGATCGCATAGACAATACCGCTCGCGTTCGGGTTGAACGAATCAGCCAAACCGGTCGTGGCATCGATCCGGGCAATGTTGTTGCGCGGCTGTCCGCCGATGCTTGTGAAAAAGCCGCCCACCAAAATCTGGCCATCCGCTTGTACCGCGATTGAACGGACAGTATTGTTCGGACCGGTGGCGTTCGGATTGAACGAATCCGCTAATCCGGTCGTGGCATCGAGCCGCGCGATGTCGTTGCGCGGCTGTCCGCCGATGCTGTCGAAAAAGCCGCCCGCTAGAATCTTGCCGTCGGCCTGCACCGCGATTGAATCAACATAAGCGCTCGGGCCGCTCGCGTTCGGGTTGAAGGCGGTGTCGAGCGTGCCGTCCGTGTTCAATCGTGCAATCTTGTTGCGCGCCACGCCCAAAACGGTGTTAAAACCGCCACCGATGAGAATCTTGCCGTCGGGCTGAACGGCAGTGGCGAGAACACCGTTGCCCGTCGCGTTGAGATCGAGTGTCTGGTCGAGCCTGCCGTCGGTTTCCAGCCGGGCGATGCGGTTGCGCGTCACCGCCGCTCCCCCGTTCGGCGCGAGCGCGATGAAATCACCGCTCGCTAGAATCTTGCCGTCGGGCTGCACCGCGATTGAATAGACATAACTGCTCGCATTCGGGTCGAACGAATCGGCCAAGCTGGTCGTGACCTCGAGCCGGGCAATGTTATTGCGCGTCTGTCCGCCGATGGTTGTAAAAGCGCCGCCCGCTAAAACCTTGCCGTCCGCCTGCACCGCGATTGAAAGGACCGGACCGCTCGCATTCGGGTTGAATGAATCAGCCAAGCCGGTCGTGGCATCGAGCCGGGCGATATAATTGCGCGTCTGTCCGCCGATGCTCGTGAAGTAGCCGCCCGCTAGAATCCTGCCGTCTGCCTGCACCGCCAGTGAATCGACCTCATTGTTCGGGTTCGGGTCGAACGAATCGGCCAAGCCGGTCGTGAGATCGAGCCGGGCTATGCTGCTGCGCGTCTGTCCGCCGATGCTCGTGAATCTGCCGCCCGCTAGGATCTTGCCGTCGGCCTGCACCGCGATTGAAAGGACATCACTGTTCGCGTTTGGGTCGAACGAATCAGCCAAGCCGGTCGTGGCATCGAGCCGGGCGATGCCGCTGCGCGTCTGTCCGCCGATGTTGTTGAAAGTGCCGCCCGCTAAAATCTTGCCGTCCGCCTGCACCGCGATTGAAAGGACATCACTGTTCGCGTTCGGGTCGAACGAATCAGCCAAGCCGGTCGTGGCATCGAGCCGGGCGATGCGGTTGCGCGTTTGTCCACCGATGCTGGTCGCTCCGGTGAAACCGCCGCACACTAAAATCTTGCCGTCCGCTTGCACCGCGATTGAACGAACCTCACGGTTCGCGTTCGGGTTGAAGGCTGTGTCCAGCGTGCCGTCCGGGTTCAGCCGGGCAATGTGGTTGCGCGTCACCGCCACTCCATAGGTAGGCGAGAGCGTTGTAAACTCGCCGCCGAGAAGGATCTTTCCGTCCGGTTGCACGACGACAACGTAAACCGCGCCATTCGCGTTCGGATCGAAACCGTCCAGAGCGAGCGAATTGGAACTGCCACCACCGAATTGCGCTCGCACCTGCGCTGTCAGTAATAGAAACAGCAACGGCATCGCCGCCATCTTGATCAATTCGTGAAGGCACGCTGTCCTTCTGTAATGCAGTGGCTTTTTCGTGACGCCTCCCGATTCGAAGCTATTCGCGCTCATATAGGTAGGTGGGGTGTTAGTGACGCTCGTGATCCGCTGGCTCCGCGAGCAACTGGGGCAGGGGAGGGTACCCCTTCTTACGCCTTGAGTGTCTAAGCACAAGGGAATACTTGACTGGTTCGTTAATCACTAAGGCCAAGTCACTGAGAGGGCGATACGTGGTCGGGAAGAAGTGTGTCATTCCGAGCCGCGTAGACCGCGAGGAACCTCGCAGTCGCAGCATTCGCTACCGCACCACGCTTCGCATTCCACGAGGCGATCGCGTTGAACATCGCGGCACCTTGTTTGAGTAATCCTCGAGCTATTGGGAGGTTCCTTCGACAGACTCAGGACAAGCTCTTCGCCGTCTACGCGGCTCAGCATGACAAGCATTGTGCAAAGCGTGACAGCCCATCCGCCATGATTGACAAAGGCCACGCCTTGCGGCAAACCGGCGCGATGAGACGAACGCTCGGACTGTTTGCGGTCGCGGTATGCATGGTTATGGCGATCACGCGAGCAGACGCCGCGTCGGAGATCGTCGTCGCGCTCCGTTATCTTCAAGCGCAGGGTGAGAGCCACGCCCACCTTTTTCTCTATCGCGAAGACGGAACGTTGCTCCGGCAATTGACGAAGGACGAGTCCGGTCAGGACCAGGATCCAATTTTCGCGCCGGATGGCGAAACGGTCGTGTTCACGCGCGAGATCAGCGAGAACAAGTTCGAGTTTTGGAGCGTCGAACCGAACGGTGGCGCACTGAAGCGGCTGGAGACGTCGCCGGAATGGTATTCGGCCACGAAGAGCTCGCCCTACTTCGTCTGGCCGGATCTCGGTTCAGGGGACGATGAAAATGCGACGCCCTTCGGTCAGCGTGGTCCTCACTTTCGTGCGCCTGATGGTTCGGTGGAGCTGATTCTGCGCGAAATAAAGCAGGACGAAGACGACTCGATCAACGGGCCGGGCCACGGCAGGCACTATCTCCTCCGCGATTTAAAATCGGGCAAGGAGGTGGAATTCTGGAAGCTCCCCGGCTTCGAAGGCGCGGTCGAGCAACTCCAGTTGAAGGAACGGGAGGATCGCTTTCTTCTCGAGCTGCCGCTCCGTCTCGCATTTTTTGGAGTGCATTTGAATAGCACCGACGGCGATACCGACTATGCGCTCGATCTGACGAGTCGGCGGTTCGTGCGGTTATCACCGAACTGGGCGGCGCCCATTCCGCTGCCAGGCGAGCCTGCATTTCTGACGATGACCTATGTGCGTTACGTCCCCATTCCCGGCAGCAAAAAGACCGCGAACTGCAGCTATCTGGAACGCTGGGATGCGAACCTGAAAAAAGTGCGTTTCGCGCGAGAAGGAACCGCTGCAATTGTTTACGGGGCCTCGATGTATCGGCCTGGAAAAACACCAGCGACAGTCACGGTCCGCAAGAGCGGAGATTGACCGGAACAATCAATCGGCGTTTCAGCGAACCCACATCGGTAAAATGGAAAGGGCGATCTACGTTTCACGCGCCGACCAGCCGGCAAGGGCAATACTGAATTTGGAAAGAGAGACAGGATTTACAAGATTGACAGGATGAAGAGAAACCAATCCTGTAAATTCTGTCTATTCCTTGCAGTTTGATGGAAAGCACGACAGGCATCCTGCTTCGGAAACGCAAGCTGAGCGACACCAGCCTCATCATCTCGTGGTGCACCGAGTCGTTAGGCTGCATCCAGACGGTGGCGAAGGGCGCCCGGCGCGCGAAGAGTCCGTTCGCCGGAAAGCTGGATCTGTTCTTCGAAGCAGAAATACAGATCGCACGGAGCAGGAAGTCGAACTTGCATACGCTGACGGAAGTTGTGTTGAAAAATCCTTTTGGCGGTATCCGTGAAAATTTTCGCCGGACGCGGGCCGCTTCCTATTTTGTCGAGTTGATCGAGATCTGCACCGAGTCCGACCATCACGAACCGGAGCTCTTCGCGCTGCTCCGGCGTGCCTTCACCTATCTGAGTTCGAAAGACCCCAACCTTCGCGCGGTTCTCCATTTCGAAACTGAGCTGGCGCGAATCGCCGGCGTGCACGACACGAAAACGCTGAAGAGCGATCCGGCTTTGGCGCTGGCAAATCTTTTTGGCCGACTGCCGAGTTCCCGTGAGAGCTTGCGCAAGGCGCTGTCGGCTGCATGATTCTGTTTCTATGAAATCGAAACGCTTGCTGCTTGCGTTGGCGGTCACGCTCAGTCTTTTCTTCGCGCGCTCCGCCGAGGCGGGAGATCTTTTCAAATTCGATCCGGCGCACTCGACGATCGCATTCAAGGTCCGGCACTTTCTCGGGACGGCAAAAGGCAAATTCACGAAATTCAGCGGGACAATCGATGTCGATCGCGACCACCCGGAAAAATCATCGGTCACCGCCACGATACAGGCGGCGAGTATTGATACCGCGATTGCGAAACGGGATGAGCATCTGCGCGGCGAGGATTTTTTTAACGTCCAAAAGTTTCCGGAAATCACATTCAAAAGCCGGCGGGTGAAACAGACTGGCCCGAATACCGGGGACATCATTGGGGATCTGACCATGCATGGCGTGACGCGGACGATCATACTTCACGCTCAATTGCTCGGAGCGGCGGAGGATCAGACCAGCCGTTGGCGCATCACCACTGCGCCGATCAAACGCAGCGAGTTTGGATTAGCCTGGAGCAAAAGCGTCGAAGCGGTCTCGATGATCGGGGACGACGTCGCAGTCGATATTCAGATCGAAGCGGTGACAATAAGATAGCAACGGCGCAAAGTGTACGGCGCATGAGGTCCGGTGTCTCAACTGGTGCAGATTGCGCGGCAACAGAAGCGCAACAATTTTTTGCTCACACGGCTTTTCAGCAGGACGGCAAGCGGGATCTTGACCAATCGCGCTGGCAGCTGCTGCGCGATCATTTGCAAGCCGTCGCCGTCAAAGCCAGAGAATTCGCGGCTCCATTGGGCTTGGAAATCGAGGCCGAGGTAGCGGGTCTCTTGCACGACCTCGGCAAATATGCTCGGCGCTTTCAGGACCGCCTACGCGACCCGGCCGTCCGGGGTATCAACCACTGGGCGGCGGGCGCTGCTTCTGCGGCTGAATTGAAGCTTTGGTCGTCCGCATTCGCCGTAGACGGACATCACACTGGGATTCCAGCGCTCAACGGAAGTGAAGGTTTGAAACAGACGCTATTAAGAATAAATGATGCGAAGTTGCGGGAGGAGTTTACCCGGTGCGCGGAATCCACGAGTGAACTCTTAAATTGCCTCGCTGCAGATGGGCTCCTTCTGCCAGGGGCGCAGCAGCGGCCGGTTACGGACAGATTTGCCGAAGCATTTCGCACGCGAATGCTCTTCAGTTGTCTTGTCGATGCTGACTTTCTTGACACTGAAAGTCACTTCGACCCGCTAGCACCGCCGCGCCGGTGCGTGCCGGGCCTCTACGCCGAGCGCGCTCTTCAACTTCTACTCGATCATCTTGCCAAGAAGCGCAGTGGTGGCGAAGTGAATGCGATCCGTCGGCGCTTGCTCGAGGACTGTCTTGGTGCTGCTGAAATAGAAGGCGGACTCTTCACACTCACCGCGCCCACCGGCAGCGGAAAAACTCTTACCTCCCTCGCTTTTGCACTGCGCCACATTGTTAAACATAACGCTTCTCTGGGCGTTAATGATCCACAGCAATTCCGGCGCGTGGTCGTGGTGATCCCTTACACGAGCATCATCGAGCAGACCGCGCGCGTTTATCGGGATCTTTTCGAAGAAGTGTTCGGGCCGGATTACGTGCTGGAACATCACAGCGCAGTCGCTCCACGGGAGCAGGCGAGCGATGAAGGACGCGACGCCGAGGAGGAGCGTTTGCAGCGCGCGCGTCACGCGGCGGAGAATTGGGAACCGCCGCTTGTCGTCACCACCAGCGTGCAGTTTTTCGAAAGTCTTTTCGCACATAAACCCAGCGATTGTCGCAAGCTGCATAATCTCTCCGGCTCGGTTGTGCTCTTCGACGAGGTGCAGACGCTGCCAGCGCCTCTCCTTCCCTCACTGCTTTCCGGAGTGCAGCTGTTAGTGCGGAATTACGGTGTGACGGCGGTGTTCATGACTGCCACGCAACCCGCGTTTGCGTCGGCCGGCGCAGCACTGCCATACGGTTGGAAACCGAAGGAGATTTCCTCGAATCCCATCGCAATAGCTGAGACCATGCGGCGCACTCGAATCGAACTGCCCCCGCGCGGCGAGCAGATTTCGTGGGCGCATCTCGCCATCCAAATTGCTGCGCAGCGACAGGTGCTCTGTGTGGTGAACACGACGAAGGATGCACGTAAACTCTTCCGGCTTTTGCCCACCGAGGATCGATTCCACCTCTCCGCGCGCATGTGTCCAGCGCACCGGTTGGAAAAATTGCAGCTCATTCGCGAACGGCTAGCGACTGACGAAGCAGTGCGGCTCGTCTCCACGCAGCTCATCGAAGCGGGCGTCGATGTTGATTTTCCCGTAGCGTTTCGTGCGTTCGGACCGCTCGATTCGATTATTCAGACCGCTGGCCGCTGCAATCGTGAAGGGCGCAGCCCTGAGCCCCGCCCGGTGATCGTTTTCCGACCTACAGGTGGCGGAACGCCGCGCGGCGCTTACAAGACCGCTGCGGCGAAAACTGAGGAGTTTCTCGCCCGGCATCCCGATTCACGCGAGCGTTTGCATGATCCAAAGTTCTACGCCGAGTACTTTGCGGAACTGTATTCCCTGCTCGGTCCGCAGGCCGCGAAAGACGATCCGGTATTCGCTCACAGCGAGAAATTCGATTTTCCAAAAGCCGCTGAGGAGTGCCGTCTCGTTGGCGAGGAAACGCGTAGCGTGCTTGTGCGATGGCGCGATGGGGACGCACTCGCCGAAAAACTGAGCCGCGAAAAACACCTTACTGCCGGCGAATGCCGCCGCGCCCAGCGTTTCTCCATCAATCTTTACGAAGGCGAATTCCAAGTCGCGCTCGCCCGAGGCACGGTCATCCAGCCAGCGGACGGCTGGAACTTCTTTGTTTGGAACTCGAATTACGACGCCGATCTCGGCGCCTGCAATCCCGACACCGGCGATCTGATTTGCTGACTGTGCTAGTATCTCTACTATCGAACAAACCCCCCTATGACCGTCCATCTGCGCACTTGGGGCGACCTCGCCTGCTTCACTCGACCCGAGATGAAAGTCGAGCGGGTGAGTTATCCCGTCATGACGCCGAGCGCCGCGCGAGGTTTACTCGAAGCCATCCTCTACAAGCCGCAATTTCGCTGGCGCATCCATCGCATTGCGATCCGCAAGCCGATCCGTTTCCTGGCCTTCCGGCGCAACGAGGTTAAGTCGCGCCTTTCGGTGCGAAACCCGCAACCGCTGTTCGCCGACGAGGACCGCACACAGCGCAACACGCTTGCGTTGCGCGACGTTGAATATGTCATCGAAGCGAGCCTCCATCTCACGCCGCTGGCCGGAAGGCCGCGCGGTAAGCCGCGATGCGACGACGAGCCGGCGGGCGAGGACAACATCGGCAAGTATGTCGGGATGTTTGAGCGCCGCGCGGATAAAGGCCAATGCTTCGCGCAGCCGAGTTTTGGCTGTCGCGAATTTCCAGCGCACTTCGAGCTGGCCGATGAAGCCGCGATGAATGTTTCACCCGGCATCAATCACGATACTGACCTCGGTCTCATACTTTACGATGTCTTTGATCTCGACGTGATGCATCCGCCTGGGAAGGTCGCCAAACCTCAACCGCGCATCACGTTCTTTCCCGCGCGGCTAGCAGGCGGCGTGGTGAACGTGCCGGATTGGAACGACGTGAAGCAACAACTCAGAGCCGCCGTATGATGCTCCAAGCCCTAGTCTCATACGCGGAAAGAAGGATAACTGAGGACTCCGACTTCTTCGATCCAGACTTCCGGTGGGAGAAAGCAGCGTGGCGGATCGAGATCACGCGTGATGGAAAGTTGGGCGGATTGATTCCGCTGAAGACGAAAGTTGGGAACCGATGGGAAGAGAAGCGCGTGCGGAGGCCACACACCGACGTGAATGAGATTTCGGTGCGCTCGCTCGTTAAAGCAAAGTCTTACTTTCTTTGCGACACGGTCGAGAGGGTGTTCCGATACGAAGGCCCAAATGCCGTATCCACCGATCCGTTGATTCTGGCGCGAGCGGCGTTCTTTCGCGGCCTAATCAAGAAGGCCGCTGACTTGAGAGTTGCTTCGGCGCTCTTGCAGCCCCTTGCCAACTTCCTCGGCGAAGAAGCTGAAATGAACGAAGTGCGTCGTCAGCTAACGGACGCCGACGCTTCGCCGCAGGAAAACGTCGTGTTCGGAATTGAAGGCGTTGACGTCATCACCCATCCGGAGGTCGTCGAATTCTGGCGGCAACAGCGCCAATCGACGTCCTCGCGCAATGAGGAAAAGGCCGTCTGCCTCGTCACGGGACAATTGGCCGATTGCGTGCAAACGGCGAACAAGATCAAAGGGATCGGCGGACAGGACACGATTCTGATTTCAGCCAACGAAGCGGCCTTCTGCTCGTTCGGATTGGAAAAAGCTCAGAACTCGGCGATTTCAATTCGCGCCGAAGGTTTGGCAAAGGCAGCGCTCGACGATTTGATCGCGCGCAGCCGCGCACAACATCTCGTTTTCAATCAGACATTTCATCTCCACTGGACGCGGGAGCCCGTTGCGTTTGACCCGATGGATTTGCTCGGGAGCGCTGATGAAAACGCCGTCGAAGCGCTGCTCAAGTCCGTTCAGCATGGTCAGCAAGTGCACGGCCTCGACGCAAACGCCTACTACGCGCTGAGCCTCTCCGGCAATGGAGCGCGCATCGTCGTGCGCGACTGGCTCGAATCGACGGTGCCGGAAGTCGAGCGCCACATTGCGGAGTGGTTCTCCGACCTCGCCATTGTTCAACTCGATGGCCTCGGAACCAAGCGCGATTTCAAGTTCGGCGCTCTCCTTTACGCGATGGTGCGCGAGGAACTCGACGAGCTGCCACCGCAAATTCCCACGCAATTGCTGCACGGGGCACTGCGTGGGCGCACCGTCCCGCTGCCTCAAACCGCGCTCGCCGCCGCCCTCCGCCGTCAGCAACTTGATCAGGACGATAAACTTCGCCCCGCGCGCCTCGCAGTAATCAAAGCCTGCCTTCTTCGTTCATCAAATAAATCCACAATAAACAAAACCATGACTGAATCCCTGAATGCTGAAATCCGCGACCCTGCGTACCTCTGCGGTCGTCTCTTCGCGGTCTTTGACCGTTTGCAATATCTCGCACTCGGTGGCGTCAATGCCGGCGTCGTCGAGCGTTACTACGCCAGTGCCAGCGTCACGCCCTCGCTCGTGATGGGGCGGCTTTTCCGCAATGCGCAGTTCCATCTCGCGAAGGCAGAGGGCGGCACGGCCGAAAACGTGCGCAAGGATTTTGAAACGATCTCGAGCGCGCTCGGCGATCATTTCCCGCCGACACTCGATCTCGAAGCCCAAGGCCGATTCGCGCTCGGTTACTACCACCAGAAAGCCGATTACCGCCGACGCACCGCCGAGCGGAAAGAGGCAGCAGCGAAATCCGAAAACAGCAACTGAACCCAACTCATATTATGAATAACCGTTACGACTTCATTTATCTTTTCGATTGCAAAGACGGCAACCCAAACGGCGATCCCGACGCTGCCAACGCGCCGCGCATTGATCCGCAGGACATGCACGGGCTCGTCTCCGACGTTTGCCTCAAGCGCAAGGTGCGCAACTTCGTCGATCTCGCAAAGGCAGGCAGTGACAAGCATCAAATTTACGTCCAACACCATGGCGTCTTGGAACGCGTTCACAAAGCGGCATACGAGTCACTCGGATTGGAGGCTGTCGAGGATGTTTCGGTCGAAGATATGCAGGTCTCTGAATCCGGAAAGAAGGGCAAGACCAAACGCCAATCTCCCAGCGACGTGACCAAAGCGAAGCAATGGATTTGCGAGCGCTTTTACGATGTCCGGACGTTTGGTGCTGTTATGTCGACTAAGCTCTTCAACGCCGGGCAGGTTCGTGGGCCGGTGCAGCTTTCATTCTCCCGTTCGGTTGAGCCAATTCTGCCTCTCGACTTGTCAATCACGCGAGTAGCAGTGGCCAATGAGAAGGAGAAGCGGACGAAGGACACGACGATGGGTCGCAAGAATCTCATTCCATATGGTCTGTATCGTTGCCACGGTTTCATCAGCGCGCATCTTGCGCGTGAAACCGGTTTCAGCGACGACGATCTGGAATTGCTCCGGCAAGCGCTCACGCAGATGTTCGATCACGACCGCTCCGCCGCGCGCGGCACGATGGCGCCCCAGAAACTTTGGGCTTTTAAACACGATAGCGCCCTCGGCAACGCGCCTGCGCACAAGCTCTTTGAACTCATGTCAGTGGCGCGAAAACCCGATGTCTTTGTCGCGCGGTCGTTCGCCGACTATATCGTGACCTCTGCGGACGATGCGCGAAAGCAACTGCCATCGGGAATCGAACTTATCGAGTGGTTGTAATCGCGTTCTCCCCAACGCGAATGGAGATTCGTGGACCCGATCCCGCTCAGTCTGCTGAACGATTTTCTTTTTTGTCAGCGCCGTGCGGCACTGAAGCTCATCGAAGGCTGCCGGGGCGAAAATGAACACACGGCGATCGGCGATATCGCTCACGAACATGCGGATCTCGCCGGATATGAGATTGCCAAGGGCGCAAAGCTTCTGCGGGCGCTGCCCGTTTTCTCAAAGCGGCTTGGGCTCTCCGGCAAGTGCGACATCGTCGAGCAGCGCGCCGACGGCTCGCTCTTTCCGGTCGAATACAAAAAGGGCAAGCGTAGAAAATTCGATAACGATGACGTCCAGCTTTGCGCGCAGGCGCTTTGCCTCGAAGAAATGTTCGGGTTGCGTATCGAGCGCGGCGCGATTTTCCACGCGGCGAGCAAGCGCCGGCGCGAGATTGATTTCGATCCTCCCCTGCGCGCGCTCACCGAAACCACGGTCGCGGATTTGCATCGGATGATGGAGACCCGGACTGTGCCGGCGGCAGTGCTCAAACCGCAATGCCAGGAATGCTCGCTTTACGAGATTTGCGTTCCTGAACTCACGTCGCTGCCCAGCCGGGTCCACCGCAATCTCAAGGCTCTCTTCGCGGTCGAAAATCCAAAGGCAGCGTGAATGTTCACCAAAATACTTTGTACCTGATCACGCCTGGCAGTTACGTCAGCCGCGATCATCTCACGTTGCGCGTCGAGGTCGAAAAGCTGGTGAAGCTCGCCGTGCCGATTCATCATCTCGAGTCAGTGTGCGTCTTTGGTCCAAGCACGATCAGCCCGCCCGCGCTGGCTCTCTGCTGGGAACACGGCGTGGCAGTCAATTTTCTCTCCGAACATGGCTACTTCCACGCGCGGATGACGGGCGTAGCTGATACCAGCGTCACTTTGCGGCGCACGCAGTTTCGCGCCGCCGATGATCCGGCCACATGCCACGCGATTGCGCGGCACATTGTCGCCGGGAAAATCCAGAACTCGCGCAACGCTCTGCTCCGGGCCGCACGGGAAAATGGCGAGCCCGCCGAGTGCGAGCGGCTCGGCCTCGCGATTGATGCTTTGGCTCGCAGCCTGACCGAGCTTTCGCAATCTGAAATCTCGGATTCCAGATTCTCCGTCGACGCAGTGCGCGGGAGCGAAGGAATTGCCGCGCAAATCTATTTTTCGGTCTTCACCCTCATGCTCAAGCAGCAGCGTGCGGACTTTGCTTTCACGGTCCGCAGCCGCCGTCCACCGCTCGACCGGATGAATTGCTTGCTCTCCTTTGTTTATGCGTTGGTCCGCCACGATTGCATCGCAGCGCTCACTAGTGCGGGGCTCGACCCGTTTGTCGGTTTCCTGCACGTCGATCGTCCCAACCGCCCCGGTCTCGCCTTGGACTTGATGGAAGAATTTCGCCCCTGGCTGGCTGACCGGCTCGCTGTCACGCTTGTCAATCGTCAGCAAATTTCTTCAGCCCATTTTCAGATGCGGGAAGGCGGCGCAGTGGAATTGAGCGAAGCAGGGCGCAAACTGGTCATCAAAGCTTACCAGGAACGCAAGCAGGAAGAACTCACGCACTCGCTCTTGCAGCAGAATTTGCGCATCGGGCAATTGCCGTTTATCCAGGCGCGCATTTTGGCGAGAACGCTGCGCGGCGATCTGCCCGCTTACATGCCTTTTGTGCCGAAGTAGCAATGCTGATCCTGATCACATACGATGTTTCCACGGTGGAAGCCGCCGGTCGCAAACGTTTGCGGCGAGTGGCTCGCGCCTGCAAGGACTACGGCGTGCGCGTGCAAAAGTCGGTTTTTGAATGTCAGGTAGGCAGGAAAGAGTGGGTGCTTCTTCGGGATCGTCTGCTCTCGGAAATCGAAACGAAGGAAGATTCGCTGCGTTTTTATTTTCTCGATGTAAACGCTCTAACGCGCACGCAGCATCATGGGATTGGCGCGCCGATTGATCTCAGCGAGCCGCTCATATTTTAGCGTTGCCGCGAACCCGGAGTGCAGGGTTGTCTCGGTCGAGTTCGCGATTTATGTAAGATGGCTGTCTCCAGCCATATCCATTGTTCTTTGAAAATTTGCAGGTAAAAGAATCGAAGCTTTCCGATAAGTTCGCGAGATTGGTATGTTAACTCTTGGTAGCCAAGAAGTTTAAATTGGCTGCTATCGCCTCGCGCGAGAGCGCGAGGCGCGGATTGAAACTCGGGGGAGATGCGCAACGCGCCGCTCGGCACTATCGCCTCGCGCGAGAGCGCGAGGCGCGGATTGAAAC